>DATINB010000305.1:0-6922 GCA_035474775.1 Luteimonas sp. | reverse complement strand
GGTGCCGCTGGATTCGGTGGTTGGGCGCGCCGGTCGACGCGCAATCGGTGGGGACGCGGCGCACGTCTTGCGGCGCGGCGATCTCCGGTCAAGCGGCCTTCAGCCCGCGGCCATCGCCCGCTTCGCCGCGCCGACGATGCGCTCGACGCTGGGCAGGTACTTCATCTCCATCCGGAACAGCGGGATGATGGTGTCGTAGCCGGTGACGCGCTCGACCGGCGCGCGCAGGTCGTACATCGACTCCTCGGCCAGGCGCGCCGCGATCTCGGCACCGAAGCCGGCGGTCTTGGGCGCTTCGTGCACGATCACGCAGCGGCCGGTCTTGGCCACCGATTCGGCGATGGTGGCGAAGTCCAGCGGCTTCAGCGTGGCCACGTCGATGACCTCGGCGCTGATGCCTTCGCCGGCCAGTGCATCGGCGGCTTCGAGCGTTTCCTTGACCTGCGCGCCCCAGGTGACCAGGGTCAGGTCGCTGCCGTCGCGCAGCACGTAGCAGACGTCCAGCGGCAACGCCTCGCCGTCGTCGGCGACCACTTCCTTGTACTGGCGGTAGATGCGCTTGGGCTCGAAGAAGATCACCGGGTCGGGGTCGCGGATGGCGGCCAGCAGCAGCCCGTAGGCGCGCGCCGGCGACGACGGCATGACCACGCGCAGGCCGGGCACGTTGGTGAAGATGGACTCGTTGGCCTCGCTGTGGTGCTCCGGCGCGCGGATGCCACCACCCCACGGCACGCGCAGCACCATCGGGCAGCTCAGCCGGCCGCGGGTGCGGTACCGCGTGCGCGCGGCGTGGCAGATGATGTGGTCGACCATCGGATACATGAACCCGTCGAACTGCGCTTCCGCCACCGGCTTCATGCCGTGCGCGGCCATGCCCACGGTCAGGCCGGCGATGGTGGTCTCGTCGAGCGGCGTGTCCAGCACGCGCTCGGGGCCGAACGTGGCCTGCAGGCCGGCGGTGGCGCGGAACACGCCGCCGTTGACGCCAACGTCCTCGCCCAGCACCAGCACGCTGGGGTCGTTGCGCATCTCGTAGGCCAGCGCCTGGGTGATCGCCTCGATCAGGGTGATGGCGGCCGGTGCCGCGGCGTCCGCGGTCTTCATCTGTGCGTTCATGCCCGCTTCTCCGCCGCTGCCCTGTCGATCGCCATCGCCATCGCGCGCTGCTCCAGCAGCTCCGCGGGCGGGTCGGCGTGCAGGTAGTCGAACATCGCTTCCACCGGCTGCACCTTGCACTCGAGGTAGAAGTTGATCTCCACGTCGATGCGCTTGCCGCATTCCTCCAGCCAGTCCTTTTCCGCCGCCTCGTCCCAGGCGCCCTGCGCGGTGAGCCAGGTGCGCAGGCGGGTCATCGGGTCGCGCGTCCAGCCGGCCTTGACCTCGTCCTCGCCGCGGTAGCGGCGGGCGTCGTCGGCGGTGGTGTGGTCGTGCAGGCGGTAGGTCATGAACTCGATCACGCTGCCGCCGCCGCCGGAACGCGCGCGCTCCATGGCGCGGCGCATGCCTTCCAGCACCGCGAACAGGTCGTTGCCGTCCACCTGCAGGCAGTCGAGACCACCCGCCAGGCCTTTCTGGGCCAGCGTCTTGGCGCCGGTCTGCGCCGCGCGCGGCACCGAGATCGCCCAGCCGTTGTTGATGATGCATTGCACGAACGGCAGCGTGTACGCGCCGGCCGAGTTGATGGCGGCGTAGGTGTCGGTCTTGGAGCTGCCGCCGTCGCCGCAGCAGGTCACCGCGACGCGCGGCTCCTTGCGCAGCTTGAACGCCAGCGCCGCGCCGGCCGCGTGCAGGCACTGGGTGGAGATCGGCACGCACCACGGGAAGTCGTGGCGCGGGCCCTGGAAGTCGTTGCCGCGCTCGTCGCCGCCCCAGTACATCAGCACCTCGCGCGGTTGCACGCCGCGCATGAACTGCGCACCGTACTCGCGGTAGCTGGGTGCGAACACATCCTCGGGCCGCATCGAGGCGCCGATGCCGACGTGGGTGGCCTCGTGGCCCAGACTGGCGGCATAGGTGCCGAGCTTGCCGGTGCGCTGCAGCGCGATCGCCTTGCTGTCGAAGGTGCGCACGAACAGCATCTGCTTGAACAGCGGCAGGATCGCGGCGGCGTCGGGGGCCTCGGGAGGAAGCTCCGCGACCAGCGTGCCGTCCGGGCCCAGGTACTGCAGGTATTCGATTTCAAACGTCGCGGCAACGGTCATGCGGTCGAGGCTCGGATCGTCGGGCCGGGCATGATAACCGCAGCCGCGTCGCGACCCGTTGCGCGTTGCGGCACGGTCGGGACGGCAGGCACCCAAAAAAGGGGCGCGGCCTGCGCCGCGCCCCCGTTCAGCTCGCGCGTCGAATCAGGGACGGACCAGGCGCACCGCGACTTCGTCGGTATTGTCCGCGAGGTCGGTCTCGCCGGTCGCCGATGCGGCGGCCGCGCGCACCTCGAACCGCGGCGTGAAATACCGCCCCGTGGCCACGACGGTCAGCGCGAAGTCCACCGGCTCCGCGACCGCCAGGGCCGCCTCGGCGCTGCAGGTCGCGCGGAAGTTGCCACGGGTGGCGACCTCGCAGCTCCAGCCCGTGGGTGCGGCCAGCGTGACGCTGCCGGCGGGGACCCGCACCGCCAGGTCGACCTCGGCGGACACCGCGGGCGAAGGACCGGCGTTGCCCACCGCGACCGTCCAGCTGGCGGAGGCGTTGCGGGCGATGGTGGACGGTCCCGAGACCGACACCTCCAGGTCCGCGAGCGCCTCCACCGAGATCGACGCGCTGTCGGTGTCGTTGGCCTGTACGGGATCCTCGGTCTGCGACGTGGCGGCGGCGACCAGGGTCACCACCTCGCCACTGGCAGCCGCCGGCGCGATCGCCGAGACCTGGAAGGTGGCCTCGCCTTCGTCGGCCAGCGACGACGCCGTGCAGGCGACGCTGCTGGCGTCACCGACCACCACGGCCGTGTCGCAGCTCCAGCCTTCGGGTGCATCGACCGCGAGATCGGCCGCGGCGACATCGAGCGCGAAGCCGACGCCCGGGAAGCCCGCCGCGTCCGGTCCCGCGTTGGCAACGACCACCGTGAACGCCAGCGCCTCGCCCGGTGCCGACGTGGCGTCGTCGGCCGTGGTCGTCACCGACAGGTCGGCGAACTCCAGCGCGTCCAGGCGCACGTACATCATCGCCGGGTCGTGGTCGGACAGCCGCGACGGGCTGGCGGGATCGTTGCGCGCGATCTCCGGGAAGTCGGCGTTGATGCGCGCGTGGTCGAGGTCGGCGCCATTGGCGGCGGCCTCGAGTGCCGTGTTGACCAGCACGTGGTCCAGCGACTGCGCATTGCCGTCGAAGACGAACGAATACCGCTGGTCCTCCGGCTCCTCGGTGTGCAGGTTGCGCAGGTCCGGATCGACCAGGTCGATGCCGTCGCCCGCCACCACGGTCTCGTCGTCGGCGGAAGGCTGGCCGGTGACGGTGCCCATGGCGTCGACGTAACCATCGTTGAAGGCGAACGCGTTGAAATCACCCAGCACGCTGATGCGGCGCTGCGGGTCGGCCACCTGCAGTGCCTGCACCGTGTTGGCCAGGAACTCGGCCTGGCGCTGGCGCTTGGCGCGCACGCGTTCGCCGTTGGCGTCGTCCGTTTCCGCACCGCTGAGCGAGCGCTGGTGGACCACGATCGCCGTCAGCGGGAAGCTGCGGCCGTCTTCGAAATGCACCGTGGCGTCAAGCTGCAGCGGCGGACGGTCGTTGAGCAGCGCGGTGCCGCCGGCCGGTTCGGTCCAGAGGGTGTCGGCGCCGAGCTGGGTCACCGCGTCGACCTCGACCCGCGGCGTGCCGGCCGCGACCTCGCGCGTCTTGACCAGGAAGCCCACGTCGATGCCGCCGACGTCGTTGCCCTCGGTGAGGTAGGCGACGTAGCCGGGGTCCGGCTGGCTCGCGTCCACCGCGTCGGCGTTGACCTTGGCGGCCAGCGCCTCCAGCACGGTGAGGTTCTCGATCTCGACCAGCCCGAGCACGTCCGGGGTGTGCAGGAACCCGCGGATCGCGAGCGATGCCTTGTTGAGGCGTGCGGCCAGCGCCACCGGGGTGACGACCGGATCGTCGGTACCCGGGTCGTTGGCGCTGTCGAAGAAGCGCTCGACGTTGTAGCTGGCGACGGTGAACTCGTCCGGCGTGGGCAGGCGTGCCGGGGTGGGCGCAGGCGCGGCGGACACCACCACCGTGTCCGTGGCACCCGGCAGGATCGTGTACCGGCGGAACCCGTAGTCCAGCGGCCCCACCAGATTGGCCAGCTGCGCACCGGCGGCGACGTCGATCGCCGGGCCACCGAGCGTGCGGCTGGTCACCGTCAGCAGCTCGGGATTGAAGTCCCACTGCGGGATCGGCGGGATGCTGCCCGACGGCGGCTGGTCCGGCGCCTGGATGCCGGGCTCGCGGAACGGCCGTGGCGTGCCGGTGACCACCACGCTGAAGATGCCGTTGCTGCTGCCGGTCGCGTTGGGCTCGTTGGTGGTGCCGCCGGTGGGCGCGACCACGGTGAACGACGGCGCGGTGACGCGCATGCCCTCGAAGCGCTCGAGCTGGTCGAGTGCGCCGGCGGGCGACGGCAGCGCGGTGGTCAGCACCAAGGGTGCGGGCAGCGTCTGCATGGTCGACAACAGCACGACGTCGACCGTACCGCCCAATTCGGTCAGCGGCAGCTGGCCGAGGTCCGCGGTGGGGATGTATTCGACCACGGTGCCGGTGGCCTGCACGCGGTTGCCGACGGCGGCCGAAGCGGGTGGGGCCGAGCCGGTGAACACGTAGATGCCCTCCGACGTGGCGTCGTCGGCGTCGTACTCGCTCTCGGCGGCCTGCAGGAAGAAGCCGGCGGTCTTGCGACCGGTGACGATGCCGCGGAGGGTCACGGTGGCCCCCGGGATCGGCGAGGTGGCGCCCGGCCCCTGGACATCGTGGATGGCGGTCACCGTGACGTCGTCGTTGTTGACGGTGGCGGTGGCGCGCAGCGTGCCGCCGGCCGCGCCGACCACGTCGGTCACGTCGACGAAGAAGGTCTCGTTGGGCTCCTGCACCGTGTCACCCACGACATCGATGGTCAGGGTGACCGAACTCGCGCCCTCGGCAATCGTCGCGGTGCCGGATTCGGCGACATAGTCGCTGCCGGCGATGGCGGTGCCGTTCGCGGTGGCATAGGCGAAGCTGACCCCACCCGGGCCGGCCGGGCGATCCAGCGAGACAGCGAAGAAGAACGGGGTGCTACCGCTGTCGCCCTCGGCGGCGCTGTTGCCGGCGATCGAGAGCACCGGATTGCCGCCGCCGCCGGCGCCGCGCGCGGTCAGCGCGAGGTCGTCGATGGCCAGGCCGTCGTCGGCGCCGGTGGCATCCAGGTCGCTCCAGCGGATCCACACGGTGGCGCCGCTGGCGATCGCCAGGTCGCCGATGAAACCGCTGCGCGCGGCACGGAATTCGCTGGCGTTGCCGTCCCGGGCGCCCGCGGTGCCGGTGGCGGAGGCCGTGGAGAAGTCCAGCGCGGCCAGCCCCGTCCAGGTGCCGGTGGCGAGGTCGGTGGCGTCGAGGCTGTACTCGAAGCGCAGCGAATCGGTGCGTGCCGGAGTGCCGAGGCGCCACTGCTCGCCGGTGTAGGCGATGTCCAGCCCGGTGATCGCGGCGCCGGTGTTGTTGGTGTAGCAGGCGCCGTAGGAGGCGATCAGCGTGCCGCTGCGCAGTGAACCCAGCGCCCGGTCGGATGCCGCGGCAGCGCCGTAGCTGTAGCTGTCGCCGGTGTTCGCGGACCCGGTATCGGCGGCGTACTGCTCGTTGTCGCGCGCACCGCCGCCGGTCTCCAGCAGCGACCAGCCCGGCAGCGCCAGCACGTTGGCGGTGCCGCTGTTGGCGAGCGCATCGAAATCCTGCGCCTGGGCCACGTCGACGGCGTTGACGGTGACGCACTGCGCCTGCACCGCGCCGGCGGTGCAGGTGAGCATCAGCGCCAGCCACAGGCGGCGCGTGGAAAGGTTCATCGGTGGTCCCCTGGAGTGTCCGCGGCCCCTGCCGCCGCCGCCGATTGTGCCGCAAGCCCATTGCAGGTGGGTGACGCGGCAGGCCGCCGGCGCCTGCGCTAACCTGAATCCATGAGCATCGACGACAACGAACGGCCGCTCGAGGCCGGCATCCACACCGACCTCGAAGGCCGGCTGACCTATGGCGGCTACCTGCGCCTGGACCGCCTGCTCTCGGCGCAGCAGCCGGTCTCGGATCCGCCGCACCACGACGAGATGCTGTTCATCGTCCAGCACCAGGTCGCCGAGCTGTGGATCAAGCTGATGGTGCACGAACTGGGCGCGGCCCTGGGGCACCTGCGCGCGGACCGGCTGGCGCCATGCCAGAAGATCTTCGCGCGCTGCAAGGCGGTGCTGCGCCAGCTCACCGAGATGTGGTCCGTGCTGGAGACGCTGACGCCGTCCGAATACATGGAATTCCGCCACCTGCTGGGCCCGTCGTCGGGCTTCCAGTCGATCAACTACCGGACCATGGAATTCCTGCTCGGCAACAAGAACGCCGGCATGCTCAAGGTGTTCGACCACGATCCGGCCGGGCAGGCGGTGCTGCGCGCCGCGCTCGAAGCGCCGTCGCTGTACGACGAGGCGTTGCACTACCTGGCGCGCATGGGCCACCCGATCCCGACGGCCCTGCTCGAACGCGACTGGACGCGGCCGCACGTGTTCGAGCCGGCGCTGGTGCCGGTGTTCGAGCGCATCTACGAGGACACCGCCACGCACTGGGCGGCGTACCACCTGTGCGAGGACCTGGTGGACCTGGAGACGCAGTTCCAGCTGTGGCGCTTCCGCCACATGCGCACGGTGATGCGCATCATCGGCTTCAAACGAGGCACCGGCGGCTCCAGCGGCGTCGGTTTCCTGCGCCAGGCGCTGGAGTTGACCTT
>DATINB010000304.1:0-2674 GCA_035474775.1 Luteimonas sp. | reverse complement strand
GGACGCCGCCATCAGCGGGCCTTCGCGCACGCCGATCTGGCCGGCCTGCAGGGTCGAGAACACGTGCAGCCCGAACACCGCGTCGGGCTTGAAGTCGCGGAAGACGCCCTGCGCCAGCATCTCCTCGGCGCCGCCTGCCTCGCCGTCCGGCGGGCCTTCCTCGGCCGGCTGGAACACGAACAGCACCTCGCCCGCCAGCGTGTCGCGACGCGCCACCAGCGCTTCGGCCACGCCCATCAGGATCGCCACGTGCAGGTCGTGGCCGCAGGCATGCATCACGCCGACCGGCTGGCCACGGTAGGTGCTGGCGGCGGTCGACGCATACGGCAGCCCGGTGGCTTCGGTCACCGGCAATGCGTCCATGTCCGCGCGCAGCGCCACGCGCGCACCCGGTCGCGTGCCCTTCAGCACCGCGGTGACCCCGGTGCCGGCGATCCCCGTCACCGGCTCGAGGCCCAGCGTCCGCAGGTGGCGCGCGACCAGTGCCGCCGTGCGGGTTTCGGCATGGCCGAGCTCCGGATGCGCGTGCAGGTCGCGCCGCCAGTCCACGACCTTGCGGCCGAGTGCCGCGGGCACCTCGAGGGCGGACAACGCGATCGCGCCGGTCGTGGCGGGCATCGGGGTGGCGGGCGCCACCGGTCCAGCGCCGTCATCGGGTCCAGGCCCGGTCGCGACGCCGGGCGGACCCTCCGGCGCGTGGCTCCAGCCAGGCGCAGGCAGCAGCGCCAGCGCACCGGCGAGGGCCAGGCAGGCCCGTGCGGATCGTGGCTGGAAGGGCATGGCGGTGGCTCCGGGTGCGGGCCCGGATGCTACCGCGCGCGGAAGGCCGCGGTGGCAGCCGGAGCCCGGTCCGGAAGGCAGGGTCGAATCCGACTGCGTCCTGCACGCCGGCCTGGCAGGCGGATACCCGGCGTTCGAGACGTTGGAAAACCTTCTGCGCGTGCTCGGGCACGAGCCGCCGGAACCGACGGACACAGGATATCGGGGTCGAGCAGGGGTCACGCGCACTGCAGGCCTGCCACGTGTCACTTCAGGTGCGGCTGCGCCATGTAGTCGACCGACTGCATCTCCACCAGCCGCGAGGCGGTGCGCGCGAACGCCGCGACCAGGCGCTGGCCGACGTAGAGCCCGGCGGGGGTGGCATCGGCGGTGCAGACCAGGTTGACGTGCCGGTCATACAGCTCGTCGACGAGGGTGACGAAGCGCCGCGCGGCATCGTCCTGCAGCCCGTCCAGCCGCGGGATGCCGCCCAGCAGCACCGTGTGGAACTCGCAGGCGATCTCGATGTAGTCGGCGGCCGCGCGCGGGCCTTCGCACAGGGTCGCGAAGTCGAACCAGGCCATGCCCTGGCCGCGCGCGCGCACCGCGATGCGACGATCCTGCAGCAGGATCCCGCAGTCTCGGTGCGACGCATCGCCGCCGAGTTCGCGCCAGCGTGCGTCCAGCCAGGCATCGGACCCGGCATCCAGCGGGCAGCGGTATACCGGCGAGCGGGTCAGCGCGCGCAGACGGTAGTCGGTGTCGCTGGCCAGCTCGACCACGGCGCAATGGCGCTCGATCAGCGCGATCGCCGGCTCGAACCGCACGCGCTGCAGGCCGCCCGGATACAGGTCCTTCGGCGCGGCATTGGAGCTGGTGACCAGCACCATGCCCTCGGCGACCATGCGTTCCAGCAGGCGCGCGAGCAGCATGGCGTCGCCGATGTCGCTGACGAAGAACTCGTCCAGGACCAGCACGCGGGTGGCGGCGCGCCAGTCGCGCACCACCGCGGCCAGCGGGTCGCGCTCGCCGGCGTGCTGGCGCAGGCGCGCGTGCACGTCGCCCATGAACCGGTGGAAATGGGTGCGGCGCTTGCCGATGCCGTCGCCGCGCGCCGGGGCCGGCGCGTCGCCGGTCGCGTCGAATGCGGGTGGCGGCGTGGCATCGGGCAGCGGGAGCCCGGCGTGGAACAGGTCGATGAGGAAGGTCTTGCCGCGCCCGACCCCGCCCCAGAGGTACAGGCCCTGGATGGCCGCCTCGTGGTCGCGCCCGAACAGGCGCGAGACCAGCCCGCGTGGCGCGTCCGCAAGCAGCGCGTCGTGGATGCGGTCCAGTTCGCGCAGCGGTGCGTGCTGCGCCGGGTCGTCGGTCCAGTCGCCGCGTTCGACGCCCTCTCGGTAACGCTGCGACGGGCGTGCCGCGCCGGCGTCAGCCGCCATGCGCGACGGGGAGGTAGGCCTTGACGCCGTTCTTGATCGCGCCGCGCAGGTCGATCAGCTTGCGGTGGAAGAAGTGGCTGGTCCCGGGCATCCGCACCAGGTCGGCCTCCGCCTTGCGCGCCTCGAGCCACGCGGCGACCGCGTCGGGATCGACCACCTCGTCGGCATCGCCCTGCACCACAAGCCAGGGACAATCGGGCAGCACCACCGACGAGAAGTCCCAGCGCCCGACCGGCGGCGCGATGGAGATCAGCAACGCGGGGCGCAGTTCGGCCGCGGCGCGCAACGACACATAGGCACCGAAGCTGAAACCCGCCAGCCAGGTCACCGCCTGCGGACGCTGCGCACGCAGCCACGTGGCCACGGCGCGCAGGTCGTCGAGTTCGCCCACGCCGCCGTCATAGCGGCCCTCGGACAGGCCGACGCCACGGAAATTGAAGCGGATGGTGGTCGCGCCCAGCTCGCGCAGTGCGCGC
>DATINB010000303.1:0-6463 GCA_035474775.1 Luteimonas sp. | reverse complement strand
CACCGCGCTGTTGCCGATGTTGGCGTTGATCTTGGTCAGGAAGTTGCGGCCGATGATCATCGGCTCGCTTTCCGGATGGTTGATGTTGCACGGCAGGATGGCGCGGCCGCGGGCGATCTCGTCGCGCACGAACTCGGGCGTGACCCGTGCCGGGATGCTGGCGCCCAACCCCTCGCCCGGGTGCTGCATCCGCAGGGTGGCGTCCTGCACGACGTCGAGGCGCTGGTTCTCGCGGATGGCCACGTACTCCATCTCGGGCGTGACGATGCCCCGCCGCGCGTAGTGCATCTGGGTGACGTTGGCACCGTCCCGGGCCACGCGCGGAAGGCCGCGTGCCGGAAAGCGGATGCCGTCCAGCTTCGGGTCGTGCTCGCGGCCGCGGCCGAACGCCGAGGTCAGGCCGGGCAGCGGCACGGTGTCGCCGCGCTCCGCGATCCAGCCTGCGCGCAGCGGGTGCAGCCCTGCGGACAGGTCGATGCGGGCGTCCGGATCGGTGTAGGGCCCGGACGGGTCGTAGACGGTGACCGGCTGGTTGTCCTCGCCGCCGAACAGCGTCGGGGTGCGCGTCTGCACGATTTCGCGCATCGCCACCCGGAGGTCCGGTCGCGACCCCTGCACGTGGATCTTGTGCGAGCCCGGGATCGGCCGGGTGACGGTTTCCGACAGCTGGTCGGTCTGCTGCTGCAGGGTCGCGGGAAGGGCATTCATGGCGGCGTTCGTCCTGTGGGCTCGGGGAGCAAAGACGAAGCGGCGGCGCGCGCGCCCGCGCAAGCGGACGCTGCGAAGCTTCCCTACGCCGGTATCAGCCGGATCAGGTTCGAAGGGACTGTCTCAACCGGGGGCGCGCCCCGGTACCCCCGCTTCAGGCTGCATTGGACCACGCATGGCCCGTGCCCGCCGCAATGTGCAGCAGCGGTGCAGATACTAAACTGGTCGGTACACTATAAATATCGAACCGATTGGTCTAGTATTAGGCGATGACCCCAGCATCCGGCTCCGCACGTTCCGACGAGGCACCCCGCCCGGCGCCGGGGCGCCCCAAGGACCTCAACAAGCGCGCGGCCATCCTGGAGGCGGCCAAGCGGCTGTTTCTGCGCCATGGCGTCGATGGCGTGAGCATGGACCAGATCGCGGGCGAGGCCGGCGTCTCCAAGCTCACCGTCTACAGTCATTACGGCGACAAGGAATCCCTGTTCGTCGCGGCGGTGCGCGCGCATTGCGACCAGCAGCTGCCCGATGCACTGTTCGATGCCTCCCCGGAGACGCCGCTGCCCGACCGCCTGCTGGTCATCGCGCGGGCGTTTTTCGGCATGGTGTCCACCCCGGAGGCGATCGCCGGTCACCGCATCATGTGCGCACCCCAGGTGACCGAGTCGGCCCTGCCGCAGATGTTCTGGGACGCCGGTCCGCGGCGCATCCAGGAAAGCTTCGCCGGGCTGCTGCAGCGTCGCCAGGCGCTGGGGCAGCTCGATGTGCCGGATCCGGAACGCGCGGCGTCGCAGTTCTTCAACCTGGTCAAGGGCGATGCCCACGCGCTGCTGGTGTTCGGCTGCGGCGCCTGCGCCGCACCGGAGTCGGTGGAGGCGCACCTGCAGGCGTCGGTGGACATGTTCCTGCGCGCCTACGCGCCGCGCCCGTCATGACCGGCGGCCCGGCGAGGCGACGGGTGGCCCGGTGACTTCCGGCACTGCGTGCCACTGTGCTAGCACAGCGATGCTGTCGCCATGCCGGCAAGCGGATTGCCCCTAAAATCGCCGACCGTCCGCAGAGACCCGAGATCATGACCCTCGATTACGCCAAAGCACGCGAAGCCATGGTCGAGCAGCAGGTGCGGCCGTGGGACGTGCTCGACGCGCGCGTGCTGGAGGCCCTCACCGCCGTGCCGCGCGATGCCTTCGTGCCCCCCGCGCACCGCCAGCTGGCCTATGCCGACCTCGCGATCCCGCTGGGCCATGGCGAAGCCATGATGAAGCCGGTGCAGGAAGGTCGCGCCCTGCAGGCGTTGTTGCTGCAGTCCGGCGACGAGGTGCTCGAGATCGGGACCGGCAGCGGGTTCCTCACCGCCTGCATGGGCCGCCTGGCGCGCGACGTGGTCAGCGTCGAGCGCCATGCCGACCTAGCGGACGGCGCGCGCGCAGCCATCGAGGCCCACGCCATCGGCAACGTGCGGATCGAGCACGCGGACATCTTCGAATGGACGATGGCGCGACGCTTCGACGCGATCTGCGTCTGCGCGGCCGTGGACACCATCCCGACGCGCTTCCTGGAGTGGCTGCGGCCGGGTGGACGCATGTTCATCGTGCAGGGCCGCGCGCCGGCCATGCACGCCGTGCTGGTGCACGCCGATGTCAACGGACCGCGTACCGAATCGTTGTTTGAAACCGGCCTGGGATACCTGGCCGGTGCCGCACCGGTCCCGACGTTCACGTTCTGACCCCCGCTCCACGCCCCATCGCGACACCCCGCGCGCCTCGCAGCGGGTTGCCCATACGCCAAGGACCCGCCCCGATGATCCGTCGCCCTCTCGCACTCGCGCTCGCGCTCGCCCTGCTGCCGTCCGCGGCATTCGCCGAGGACCTGCTGCAGACCTACGAGCTGGCGCGCAACAGCGATCCGCAGCTGTCCGCCGCCGAATCCAACCGGCTGGCGGTGCAGGAAGGCGCCGTGCAGGCACGCGCGACGCTGCTGCCGCAGCTGGACGGCGGTGCCTCGATCAGCCGCACCCGGACCGACAGCGATGGCGGCACGCGCGTCGTCGACGGGGTGCCGATCAGCGGCGAGTCCGAATCCGACCGCCGCAACCGCCAGCTCGGCATCAACCTCAACCAGGTGGTGTTCGACTACAGCCGCATCACCAACCTGCGCTCGCAGCGCGCGCTGGCCACCGCCGCCGATTTCACCGTGGAGTCCGCCGGCGACACGCTGATCACGCGCACCTCGGCGGCGTACTTCAACGTGCTGGTGGCGATCGAGACGCTGGCCGCGGCGCAGGCGCAGGAGAATGCGCTGAAGACGCAGTTCGACTTCGCCAGCAAGCGCCTGGAGGTCGGCCTGGCGCCGATCACCGACGTGCACGAGGCGCGCGCCCAGTACGACAGCGCGCGTGCCAACACCATCGTGACCCGCAATGCGCTGGAGGATGCCTACCAGGCGCTCACCGAGATCACCGGCACCGACGTGCGCAACCTGCGCGGCCTGCCGGAGGACTTCAACCCGGAACTGCCCGTGCAGCAGGACGTGGACGGCTGGGTGGCCTCGGCCATCGCGCAGAATCCGGACCTCAAGTCGCTCGAATTCCAGGTGCGTTCCTCCGAGGAGGACGTCAGCACCGCCAAGGCCGGTCACCTCCCGACGCTGGGCCTCTCCGGCAGTTACGGGGATGGCGACAGCTGGGGCACCACCTCCACGGCGGACCCGGCGCAGGACGCGTTCGGCGACCTCGACAGCGAATCGCGTTCGCGCAGCCTGACGCTCTCGCTCAACGTGCCGATCTTCTCCGGCGGCGCCATCCAGTCGCGCGTGCGCCAGGCCATCGCCACCCGCGACGTGCGCCAGGACCAGTACGAGCAGCAGCGCCGCGCGCTGGTGCGCAACACCCGCAATGCCTACCAGACGCTGGTCGCCGGCATCAGCGAGGTGGAGGCGCGCAAGCAGGCGGTGTTCTCGGCGCGCAGCGCCTACGACGCCTCGCAGGTCGGCCTCGAGGTCGGCACCCGCACCGTGCTCGACGTGCTCAACAACCAGAACACGCTGTTCAACGCCGAGCGCGAGTACGCGCTGTCGCGCTACAACTTCCTGCAGAACCGGTTGTTGCTGGAGCAGGCCGCCGGCACCATCGGCACGCCGAGCGTGCAGGACGTCAACCGCCTGCTCACCGCCGATGCCGAGGCGGAACTGGCACCCGGCACCGTTCCGCGGCAATAGCCGGGGCGTTCAGCGCGTCGGCAGGTCCGGCCCGATCAACTCCAGCGTGCGCTGCAGCGCCCCGCGGCCCCGCTCGAAGAGCTCCGCGCCGGCCTTGACCATCGCCGACCGCAACGCCGGATCCGCCAGCAGCAGTTCCACTGCATCGCCGACCGCCGCGGCGTCGTCGCCGATGCGCAGCGCGCCGGCGCGGTCGAGCTGGCGCGCGATGTCGCTGAAATTGTGCAGGTGCGGCCCGGTGACGATGGCGGTGCCCACCGCGGCCGGCTCCAGCAGGTTGTGCCCGCCGACCGGTTGCAGGCTGCCGCCCACGAAGGCGACGTCGGCGCAGGCATAGAACTGCATCAGTTCGCCCAGCGTGTCGATCACGAACACCGCGTCGTCGCGGTCCGGCCAGCGGGTGAGTCGCCGCGTGGCCACGCGCCAGCCGGCGGCGACCGACTGCTGGGCCACGGCCGCGAAGCGCTCCGGATGGCGTGGCGCCCACAGCAGCAGCAGATCCGGCCAGATCGCGCGCAACCGGCCATGGATGGCGATCACCTCCGCCTCCTCTTCGAGGTGGGTACTGGCCGCGATCCATGCCATGCGCCCGCCGCTGCGCTCCCGGAACGCCGACGCGAGGGTATCGAGCGCCGCATCCAGCGGGATGTCGAACTTCAGGTTGCCGAGCACCCGGATGCGGTCCGGTTCCGCGCCCAGGCGGACGAAACGCGCACCGTCGTCGTCCGACTGCGCGGCGATCCGGCGGAACGTGCGCAGGGCGCGCCGCACCAGGGGCCGCAGCGCCCGGTAGCCGCGCAGCGAACGTTCGGACAATCGCGCGTTGACGAGGTACGCGGGGATGCCGTGGTCGCGAAGGCAGAACAGCAGGTTCGGCCACAGCTCGGTTTCCACGATCAGCGCCAGCCCGGGGCGGTAGTGCGCCAGGAAGCGCCGGACGGCGCCCGACAGGTCGTAGGGCAGGTAGACATGATCGACCCGTGCCGGCCACAGCGCGAGCACGCGCGCCGAGCCGGTCGGGGTGATGGTGGTCACCAGCAGCCGGAGGTCCGGGTGGGCAAGCAGCAGTGCATCGACCAGTGGCGCCGCGGCGTTGACTTCGCCCACCGACACCGCGTGGATCCACACCGTCGGCGCCCCGGGCGGGTCGCGGTACCGCGCGTAGCGCTCGTTCCAGCGCAGGAAGTATTCGCCCTGGCGGAATCCGCGCCAGATCAGGTGATAGACCGTGATCGGCACCAGCACGTACAGCACCGCCGAATACACGGCGCGGAGCAGGCGTTCGACGGCGCGCGCGTGGCGGTTGGAGGGCATGCGGACAGCATAACCAAGCGCGCGCATCCGGTATCCGCGGCGGGCGATTGCCTAGAATCACCGCATGGCCGACGCCCGCCCCGCCGCATCCCGCGACCTCCCGCCGCTGTCCCTGCGCAACTGGCCCACGTGGTTCGGTCTCGCGGCCATGGCCGCCGCCGCACGCCTGCCATGGGGACTGCAGCGTGCGCTCGGCCACGCCATGGGTGGTCTCCTGCAGCGGGTGCTGCGCGAGCGGCGGGCCATCGCCGCGCGCAACCTGGAGCTGTGCTTCCCGGAGTCCGATGCGGCGCACCGGGCGCGGCTGCTGCGTGCGCACTTCGGCGCGCTCGGCATCGGCCTGTTCGAGTTCGCGCGCGCCTGGTGGGGTTCGGTCGCGCCGCTGCGCGCCGGCCTGGTGGTGGAGGGGCTGGAGCACCTGCACGCCGCGCGGGCCGGCGGACGCGGCGTCATCGTGGTGTCCGGCCACTTCACCACGCTGGAAGTCTGCGGGCGGCTGATGTGCGACCACGTGCCGCTTGCCGGCATGTACCGGCCGTACACGCAGCCGGCCATGGAATGGGCGGTACGGCGCGGGCGCGCACGCTATGCCGCGGCCATGTTCCCCAAGCAGGACCTGCGTGGCGCGGTGCGGCACCTGAAGCGCGGCGGCCTGCTGTGGTACGCGCCGGACCAGGACCCGAGCCGTGGCGACAGCACGTTCGTGCCGTTTTTCGGCCAACCGGCGCACAGTCTCAAGTCCACCCACCAGCTGGCCCGCATGTCGGGCGCGGCGGTGCTGTTCTTCGAGCACCGGCGACGCAGCGACGGCGGCTACAGCCTGCGGCTGGTGCCCGCCGGCGGCGGGTTTCCCGGTGCGGATGCCACCGCGGACACCGCGCAGGTGATGGCCGCGATCGAGCGCATGGCCCGCGCCGCGCCGGAGCAGTACCTGTGGATCCATCGGCGCTTCAAGCGCCAGCCGGATGGCGGATCGCCCTACTGAGCGGTGGGCGGCGCCGTGCCGCGCGCCAGCAGGCTGCCCGAATACAACGCGGCAAGCAGCAGCGTGAGCCCGCCCCAGAAGGTCGAGTAGAACGCCAGATGCGTGTTGAGCGGGAACACGGTGACCGCCAAAGCCAGCATGGCCGGGCGCGCGCGTTCGCGTGCGGTGGCATCCGCATAGCGCCACGCGCGCACGGCCAGCGCCGCGCCGGCAAGCCACAGCAGCAGGCCGAGCACGCCG
>DATINB010000302.1:0-5500 GCA_035474775.1 Luteimonas sp. | reverse complement strand
AGAGGCGCTGGCGGCGATCGCCGCCGGCAATGACGTCACCAAGGAGAACGCCGAGGTGATCGCATCGGCCCTGCGCACCGCCAACATCGACCTGGTCGGCGGCGATGGTGGCTTGTTCGAATCGTTCTCGAAGGCCTTGTCGCTGGGCAAGGCGATCGAGGGATTCAGTGGCAAGAGCCCGGTCGTCCAGGACCTGATGGAACGCTACCTCGGGGTGCCGAGGCCGGCGCCGCGCGTGCACCAGGGCGACGACGGTGTGGCGGTGGTCGCGCTCCCGGGCCAGGCGCGACAGGCCAGCATCGCCGACGAGGCGATCTGAGCCACCAGCAGGTCCCGCGCATCCCGGATGCGCGGGCTTCGTCAGCGAACCCGAGGCCTTCTTGATGTCCGAACCCTCCGTCCCCGTGCAGCTGGACGCCGAAGCCGCGGTGGGCGCGGCGGTGGCCGCCGGTGGCGCCTACGAGGTGCTGCGCCGTCGCCTCGGCGAACAGGGCGCCCGCCTGCGCGCGGCTGCCGAGAGCCTCAATGCGCGCCGGCTGGCGGAGTTCGGCAGCAGCCGCATGGAGGTGGTGGGCCGGCTGCGCGTGCGCACCGGGAACAACTGCGTCGGCCGCGACATCGTGCAGGTCGGCGACCTGCTGCTGTTCGGCTACAACGTGTTCATCGGACTCAAGACCGCCACCCGGGTCGAAGACGTGTTCGGCCTGTACCGGCTGGTCGAGGGTGCCGACGGCCCCGACGTGGAGCCGGTGGCGCACGCCGGCAGCTTCCTCGGCGACGCGGCGTTTGTGCGCGACTTCAACGAACTCTACGCGTACTACAAGGACGCGCGCCTGCTGCAGCTGGTGGTCCGTGACGGCAAGCTGCTCGCCTCGTTCCAGATCGGCGAGCGCAGCAGCGACGTGCGGGTATTCCGCTGGGCATTGTCCAACGAGGGCGAAGCCAGCTACCTGGACGCGCGGGGCGAGCGCGACCTCGCCATGCCGCCCCCGTTCGACTTCGAGTGGACGCGGGCCACCCGCGAGCAGATGGTCACCGGGCGGTTCCCGCACCTCAACGTGCTGGACACGCTGTTCGTGGAGACCACCGGCGGCACCCTGACCATCAAGGTGGAGAACAACACCGAGACCGGCGAAGGCATCCATTCGGAGCCGGTGGAGGACAGGACCCAGTCGCTCGACGACGCGCAGTTCGACTTCGCCGCGGTCGGCTCGCTGGTGCTGCTGAAGGTCCTGCCCTACCGCGAGACCACCTGGCGCGGCTTCATCTTCAATACGGTCACCGGCCGCATCCAGCGCAACGACGCCATCGTGCAGGCCTGCGTGCAGTTGCCGGAGGACCACGGGGTCATCTTCCCGGGCGGCTACTACCTGCAGAACGGCGAGCACAAGGCGTTCGACGCCGGCATGGACGGCATGCGCTTCAACCGCGCCATCCGCTCGCCCAACGGCGAGGACGTGCTGTACATCTTCTACGAGCCCGACGCCGGCAAGTCGGCGCTGTTCGTCTACAACATGATCCAGCGCCAGCTGCAGAACCCGGTGTTCGCGCACGGGTATGCGCGGCTGGTGGACGGGCGCATGGTGGTCTTCCACGCCGAGGGCGACGGGGCGACGCGCGTCCACCCGATGCAGGTCTGGCAGACGCCGTTCGTGTCCGACGAGTTCGCGGCCGCACGGCCAGCTGCGAACACATTCCTCGGGCGGCTCGGCAACGCCGAACTGGTGCGCGGCATCTCCGGGCTGCTGTCGCTCGGGCACGACATCGAAAGCCCGGACGCCTCGGCGCAGCGCTACCAGCTGCTGGTCCGCGATGCGCGGCGCCTGCTCGACGCCCACCACTGGATCGACGATGTCCACTGCGGCGGCGCGGCGACCCTGCTGCGCGAGGTCACCGCCACCGGCGAGTCGGTGCTCGACGAGTTCGAGAAGGTGCAGGCCATCCGCCGCCAGTCGGAGGGCGCGGTGGCCGCGGCGCAGGCGACGCAGGCCGCGCTCGTGGGCGGGCTGCTGCCCGAGAACTGGAGCGACGTGCAGGCGTTCGTCGACGCCCTCAATGCGATCTCGCGCCAGCGCGGGCATCTGCTGACCATCCGCGACTACCGCTATGCCGATGTCGCCGCGATCGACGCCATGTCCGCGGAGCTGGAGGCCCAGCATGCGCGCATCGGTGCCGCGACCGGTGCGTTCCTCGCCGATGCGCGGGCGCTGGCGCCGCTGGCGCAGCGGCTGGACGCCCTCGACGCGCGCGCGGCCGAGGCCGCGTCCGCGACCGCCCTCGCCGCGGTGCTCGCGGACCTGCAGGCGATGTCGACCGACATGGACATGCTGTCGGAGCTGATGGCCAGCCTGGCGGTGGACGACGCCACCCAGCGCACCGCGGTGGTCGAGGCGATCTCGACCCTGTACGCGCGGCTCAACCAGGCGCGCGCGCGTGCCGAGCAGCAGCGGCGCGGCCTGGCATCGTCCGAGGCGGTGGCGCAGTTCGGAGCCCAGTTCGCCCTGTTCGGCCAGTCGATCACCGGCGCGCTCGGTCTGGCCACCGATCCCGAGAAATCCGACGAGCAGCTGTCGCGGCTGATGGTGCAGCTGGAGGCGCTGGAGAGCCAGTTCGGCGAGCATGAACAGTTCCTCGACGACATCCTCGGCAAGCGCGAGGAGCTGCTGTCCACCTTCGACGCGCACCGACAGGCGTTGCTGGACGACCGCCAGCGCAAGGCGCAGGCGGTGCTGGACGCGGCCGCGCGCATCCTCGACGGGCTGGCGCGCCGCACCGAGCGCTTCGCCGACATCGACGCGCTGAACGCGTTCTTCGCGGGCGACCCGCTGATCCTCAAGCTGCGCGACCTGGCCGCGCGCCTGCGCACGCTGCAGGACAGCGTCAAGGCCGATGACGTGGAGTCCCGGCTCAAGGCCGCGCGCGACCAGGCGGTGCGCGCGCTCCGCGACCGCAGCGACCTGTTCGAGCAGGGCGGCGAACTGATCCGGCTCGGACGGCACCGCTTCAGCGCGGTCTCGCAGCCGCTGGAGCTGACCATCCTGCCGCGTGGGGACCACCTCGCGCTGCACCTGACCGGCACCGACTTCATGCAGCCGATCGCCGACCCGGAGCTCGACGCGCTACGCGCTTACTGGGACACGCCGCTCGAATCGGAATCGCCGACGCTGTACCGCGGCGAGTACCTCGCCGGCGAGATCCTGGAGGCGGCCGCCGCGGGCCGCGACGGCTTCGACCGTGCCGGCCTGCAGCGCCTCGGCGCCGATCCCGCCGAGCTGGACAAGGCGGTCCAGCAGTTCGCCGCCCCGCGCTACCGCGACGGCTACGAGCGCGGCATCCACGACCACGACGCCAGCCTGATCCTGCGCACCCTGCTGGTGCAGGCCGCGGCCGCGGGCACCCTGGTGCATGCACCACCCGCGCGCGCCCTGGCCGTGTTGTTCCTCGCCGCGCATCGGGACGACGCCGACGTCGCGGCGTGGTCGGTCCGCGCGCCGGCGGCAGCGGCCATGCAGGGTCTGTTCGGCTCGCGTGCCGGCCTGGACGCACTGGTGGCCGAGGCCGCCGCGCGCCTGTCCGCCTTCGCCATCGACGTGCCGTTGCCGCTGGCCGAGGCGTCCCCGGCGGCGGCCGCCTACCTGGTCGACGAATTCAACCAGCCGGAGCCCGGCCTGGTGCTGTCGCGCTACGGCCGCGAGCTGGGCGACGCGCTGCTGCAACGCCTGGACGCGGCCGGCCTCAGGGCGGGTTTCGATGCGGCGATCGCCGGTGCGCAGCCCCGGCCGGCGGACCGCTGGTCGCACGCGGTGCACTGGCTGCAGGCCCTGTGCGGCGAGGTCGCGCATGCGCACCTTCGGCCGTACGTGCCGGAAGCGGCGGCCTGGCTGCTGACCCGCGATGCGCTGCCGCGCCGCGACAACAGCGCATCGCTGGCGGCCACCGTCGACGGCCTGTTGGGTGCGCACCCGCGGATCGACGCGGGCCGCATCACCCTGTCCATCGACGAGGTGCACGCGCGGCTGCGTGCCCACCGCGAGCGGGTCGTCCCCGCGGTGCGCCGCTTCCAGGCGTTGCGCCAGCAGATCGCCGCGCGCGAGCGCGACGCCCTGCGGCTGTCCGAGTTCCAGGCCCGCCCGCTGACCTCGTTCGTGCGCAACCGGCTGATCGACGAGGTCTACCTGCCGATCATCGGCGACAACCTCGCCAAGCAGATCGGCACCGTGGGCGAAGGCAAGCGCAGCGACCTGATGGGCCTGCTGATGCTGATCTCGCCGCCGGGCTACGGCAAGACCACGCTGATGGAGTACGTCGCGCACCGACTGGGCCTGGTCTTCATGAAGGTCAACGGACCCGCACTCGGGCACGCGGTGCGCTCTGTCGACCCCGCGCAGGCGCCGGACGCCACCTCGCGCCAGGAGCTGGAGAAGCTCAACCTGGCGTTCGAGATGGGCAACAACGTGATGCTGTACGTCGACGACATCCAGCACACCCATCCGGAGTTCCTGCAGAAGTTCATCTCGCTCTGCGACGGGACCCGGCGCATCGAGGGCGTCTGGCAGGGCCGCAGCAAGACCTACGACCTGCGCGGCAAGAAGTTCTGCGTGGTCATGGCCGGCAACCCGTACACCGAGTCCGGCGAGCTGTTCCGGATCCCGGACATGCTGGCCAACCGCGCCGACGTCTACAACCTGGGCGACGTGCTGGGCGGCAAGGAAGACGCGTTCCTGCTCAGCTACATCGAAAACAGCATGACCTCCAGCCCGGTGCTGGCGCCGCTGGCCACGCGCGACCTCGCCGACCTGCGCGCCTTCGTCGACAAGGCCGCGGGCAAGGATGTGTCGTTGAACGGCCTCTCGCACGCGTACGCGGCAGCCGAGGCCAACGAGATCGTGGCCACGCTGCAACGGATCACGCAGGTCCGCGACGTGGTGTACCGCGTCAACCAGCAGTACATCGAAAGCGCGGCGCAGGCCGGTGCCTATCGGGTCGAGCCGGCGTTCAAGCTGCAGGGCAGCTACCGCAACATGAACAAGCTGGTCGAGAAGATCTCGCCGGTGATGAACGAGGCCGAGCTGCAGCGACTCATCGACGACCACTACGCCGGCGAGGCCCAGCTGCTCACCGCCGGCGCCGAGGAGAACCTGCTCAAGCTCGGCGAGCTGCGCGGCGTGCTCGATGCGCAGGGGTTGCTCCGGTGGGAGCAGATCAAGCGCGACTTCCTGCGCAACAAGGCGATGGGCGCGGCCGACGGCGATGTCGGTGGACGGGTGGTGGCCCAGCTCGCCGACATCGCCACCGGGCTGCAGTCGATGGGCACGGTGCGGGACCCGGTGGCCCCGGCGGCCGATGCCGGCGACCCGCCGCCTTGGGACGCCCTGCTGGCGCTGCTGGAGACGATCGTCGCGCAGCGCGATGCGCAGGTGCAGGCGCCGCACGCCCAGGCAACGCCCGCCCCGCTGCCCGTGGCGGCACCGGTGCCAGTGGCGCCGGTGGCCCTCGACGG
>DATINB010000301.1:0-4081 GCA_035474775.1 Luteimonas sp. | reverse complement strand
GGGGTAGTCTTCCGCCAGCCGCTGGACCAGCACGCGCAGGTGGTCCGGGCTGGCCGAGAACCGGGCCGTCGAACGGTCGCCGACCACGCCCGGCTGCCACAGCACCAGCAATGCGCTGGGATCGATGCGCCGCCGGTACAGCAGGAACTGGGTCGCCTCGAAGTGCTGGCAGCCGGTGCGGCCCGGGTCCAGGGCCAGATCGGCGTACAGGCAGTCCTCCGCCGAGATCCCGGGTTCCATCCACGCGTCGAATCCCTCCGCGCGCGTCGCGGCGATCGCCTCGTGGGGCACCCGGGCGAACACCCCCGGGTGCCCGTAGAACGCGCCGCACACGGTCCGGCCGCCGCGCACCTCCGCGAGCATGGCCGCCACCATCTGGCGATAGGTGTCATGCCGCGACTTGCCTTCGCGATAGAACGGCTGGAGGCTGCGGACGTCGCGATGCATGCCCTGGATCCAGGCTTCCACCAGCGGATCCGACACCGCCACGAAGACCACGTCGGCCTGTTCGATGGTGGAGCGCGCCCGCGGCCCGATGTGCGCGCCCAGCATCATCCCGATGCCGACGCAGGCGAGACTCCCTCGTTTCCCCGACATCCGTGGTCCTATGCCATGCGCGGCAGGGCCGCACTGGCAGCGCCCTCGGCGAAATTGAACCACGCATCCGGTCCCGACGGGGGCGGCCCGTCCACCGCAAGCCGCTGCCAGCGCCATTCGCCCCCCGGGGTCTCGCGTGGGCAAGGTGCGAAGCCCATCCGCCGCATCAGGCGTTCGGCGGCCAGGTGACCGGCCGCGTGGCGCGCCCAGATCCGCTCGATGCCGGCGGCGAACGCCCGGTGGCAAACGGCCACGATGGCGCCGCTCGCGTAGCCACGCCGGCCCATGCCCGCCGCCAGAAGCACACCGATCTCCGCCGAGGCGGGCGCGCCCCTGTCCGGCACCAGCCCCACCAGCCCGATGCCGCCACCCACTTGCGGCTCCACCACGACCCAGTAGTGTGCCGGCCGCTGGCGCAGGGCGGCCTCGAATGCACGGCGCGCCGCGGCATCCGACAGCGGCGGACCCACGTGGCGCATGGCGTCGGCACAGCCGTACAGCGAGCGGTAGAACGTTGCGTCGGCTGCGTCCAGGTCGCGCAGGTACGGACGCGGTCGATGCACCGGCACCTCAACGCTTCTCGGTGATCGCGCGACGCAGGTTCGCACGCGCCCGTCCATCGAGGCGCTCGTGGAAGAAATCGCTCAGGAAGATCCGCGGCCTGGCCAACAGGGCCTTCAGGAAACGGCGGCGCTGCAGGCGATACATCCAGCCCGGGACGCGACCGCGGTATTCCGTGGCGATGCCGCGGTCGTAGGCGTCGAAGGTGTCCGCGTCGGCTCCGAGGATGGCCATGTCGCAGTCCAGGAACAGGCACGTATCGTCACCGTCCGGGTCGAGCGCGAAGGCGTCCGTGCCCAGCCCGCCGTGGCGCGCGGTAAGCGCGATCAGTTCGGCGACGCGCGTCGGCCGTACCGGGATCGGTGCCGGCCAGTGCGCAAGCGCGTCGACGGCGTACTCGGCGGAACGCACTTCGTTGTCGGTGGCACCGGCGACATAGATCGCGTCGTGGTACAGGATGGCGAGTGCCACTTCGCCCGGCTGTTGCCAGCCGGGTCCGCGCGCGACGTCGGCGAAATGCCCGAGCACCGCCTCGACATGGGCGAAATCGTGATAGGCGCGCGGTGGCGTGGCATAGGCGGCGCGGAGTTCAGCCAACTGGCCGGGAGGCAACACGAACGGCAACGCGTCGAGGGACTTCACTGGGAGGACGGCCTTGCCCGGATCGCGGTGACGGCGCAGGGGTGGCCGCATGGCGCCAGTGTAGGCGCGCGGCGGACGGCAGCGCGGGTGCCCGGAGGTGAACCGCAGCACGCGGGGGCCATGCGTGTCCAGGCAATCGCGTCGCATCTGGCGTAGAATGAGGTCCGTTTACCGCGGTTTCGCGCGTTTCGCCCGGCCTCCGCCCCGCTGTCTCGCTCCCGCCCACGCATCCCGCGCCCGTCGCGGATGCCGCAACCCGGGAGTTCCATGCCTGGCTACGACACCCATATCCGCAGCCTGGATTTCGGCGGGCAGGTGTTCCGCATCCGTTCGCTGGTCGACATCAAGCAGTTCGCGGATCCCGACGGGAACGCCGAACGCCTGGGGATATCGTGCAGCCAGTGGAGCCTGTTCGGTCATGTCTGGCCGTGCAGCCGCCTGCTGGCCGGCGCGATGGCATCGCACGAGATCGAGGGCAAGCGCATCCTGGAAGTGGGTTGCGGCCTGGGGCTCGCCAGCCTGGTCCTGCGCCAGCGCCGTGCCGACATCACCGCCAGCGACGTGCATCCACTGGCGGAGGTGTTCCTCGCCTACAACGCCGCGCTGAATGCGTTGCCGTCGGTGCCTTACCGCACGTTGCGATGGGACACCCCCGCCGCCAACCTGGGTCGCTTCGACCTCATCATCGGCAGCGACGTGCTCTACGAGCGCGACCATGCCCGGCACCTTTCGGCCCTGCTGCCGCTGCTGGCCGCCCCCGACTCCGAGGTGGTCATCGCCGATCCGGGACGGGGCAACA
Organism: Luteimonas sp.; assembly: GCA_035474775.1. Classification (GTDB taxonomy): domain Bacteria; phylum Pseudomonadota; class Gammaproteobacteria; order Xanthomonadales; family Xanthomonadaceae; genus Luteimonas. The sequence continues at coordinate 1,482 of DATINB010000301.1, read as the reverse complement.
ACGCGCACTTCACCCGCGCGTTGCTGGTACAGGGTTACCTGGCCAGCGAGGAGCGGCTGGCGATGGGCGATTCCGATCGCCCGCCGTTCCGCGGACGGCTGCTGCACTACCGACGGGGTGGCGCCATGCGCGCCGGCAACGCATGAGCGCGCTGCCGGGCGGCGAAGACCCCTACTCGGAAAGCATCGACCCCGGCATTGCCTGCAGTGCCTGCGATGCCGTGTGCTGCCGGCTCACGGTCGTGCTGATGCCCGAGGACCGGGTGCCGCGGCACCTCACCGACCGCACCGAGCACGGCCTGCACGTGATGGCACGCGACGAGGATGGCTGGTGCGTGGCGATCGATCCGCACCGCATGTGCTGCTCGATCTACGACGAACGCCCGTCAATCTGCCGCAAGTTCGCGATGGGCAGCCCCTATTGCCGCGACGTGCGCGACACCTACCGCGACCAGAACGCGCGCGGCATCCCACTCACCATGTACTGATCGAGGACCAACCGACCATGACCGCACCCAAGGCCGCAAAGGCCGCCAAGGCCCCACAGCGTCGCACCAGCCGCGAAGGCGGCGATTCCCAGGCACAGAAGCGCCTCACCAGCGAACGCATCACCTCCGACCTCGAGGAGTTCGCGCGCTCGGGTGGCCATGTCGAGAAGCTCGGCGTGACCCGCGTGCTGACCCGCGTGGATGCGCCGGCCAGCGCACCCAAGGCAGCAGCGCCCGCGAAGTGACGCAACCGCTCGCCCTGCAGCGACGGCAGGGCGCGCCGACCTCGAGCACAGGCCCCCAAGGCCACGGTGCGCGGGATTCCGTCCTCGAAGCGGATGGGACCTCCAGGCGGGCGTTCGCGCCGTGGTGACGCAGGCCGCGGGCGTTCACGCGTCGTCGGCGGCCGCCCGCGCTAGGTTCTAGACGCCCTGCAAGATCGCAGGCGACGTTCGAGGATCCGACTGATGGCCACTCACGGCGACACCGGCACAGCGCACGAGCACGACACCCCGGCCCCCAATCCGCCCGAGCAGGATGGTGGCAGTGGCACCCGCACCGAGACGCGGATCCCGCGCGTGGGCGCCGGAAGCGAAGAGGAGGAGTGACGGTCCCGGCGGGGTTCAGTCCTGCTCGGCCGCCGCCTCGCGACCCTGCTGGCGGATCACCGCCTCCTGGCGCGCGTCCTCTATCGACATGCGCACCGCACCGACATCGGCGCGGTGCTCGTCGAAGACGAACCGCCCGCTCAACGCGCTGTCGGGCCGCAGCTCACCCTGTTCGTACAGCGCCCACATTTCTTCGCCGAAGTGCGTCGAGGCCAGCTCCGGTGCGAACTGCGCCAGGCTGTCGCGGATGTTGTGCACGTCGCGCAGCAGCATCGCGCGTGCCGCATTGTTGCCTGACGCGCTGACCACCTGCGGGAAGTCGATCAGCACCGGACCCTCGGGCGAGACCAGCACGTTGTAGGCCGACAGATCGCCGTGGATCAGGCC
>DATINB010000300.1:0-9532 GCA_035474775.1 Luteimonas sp. | reverse complement strand
TGGGCGATACCATCCCGGTTCGCCCAACGCCGGAGCCACCGCATGCCCGCACGCCGCCACCCCGTGTCCCGCCAGCCGCGCATCGCGATGCTGGCGCTTGCGCTGGCCGCCACCACCGGCAGCCTGGCCGGCCTGTCGACTGCGGCGCTGGCGGCGGACGCACCGCCGGTGCCGGCCGCCGCGGCGCCGCGCGTCGAGATCCCGTTCGAGACCTTCACCCTGCCCAATGGCCTGCGCGTGGTGGTCCACACCGACCGCAAGGCGCCGATCGTGGCGGTGAACATCTGGTACCACGTCGGCAGCAAGGACGAGCCCGCCGGGCGCAGCGGCTTCGCGCACCTGTTCGAGCACCTGATGTTCCAGGCCAGCGAGAACCACAAGGGCGAATATTTCGATCCCTTCAAGCAGGTCGGCGTGACCGACCAGAACGGCACCACCGACACCGACCGCACCAACTACTTCCAGAACGTGCCGACCACCGCGCTGGACACCGCGCTTTGGATGGAGTCCGACCGCATGGGCCACCTGCTCGGCGCGGTCGACCAGGCCGCGCTCGACGAGCAGCGCGGCGTGGTGCAGAACGAGAAGCGCCAGGGCGAGAACCAGCCCTATGGCCAGGCCTGGGACGTGCTCGGTCGCGCGCTGTACCCGAAGGACCACCCGTACCACCGCGGCGTCATCGGCTCCATGAACGACCTCGACGCGGCGTCGGTGGAGGACGTGCGCAACTGGTTCCGCGCCTGGTACGGCCCCAACAACGCGGTGCTGGTGCTGGCCGGCGACATCGACCTGGCCACCGCGAAGGACAAGGTCGCGCGCTACTTCGGCGACATTCCGGCCGGGCCGACCATGGCCCAGCCCCCGGTCGACGTCGAACGGCGCACGCGCAGCACGCGTGCCACGCTGGAGGACAAGGTGCCGCAGGCGCGCATCTACCGCCTGTGGAACGTGGCCCAGACCGGCACCGAGGACATCGACCACCTGCAGTTGCTGGCGCAGGTGCTGGGCGGCAGCAAGTCGTCGCGGCTGGACAGGCGCCTGCTGCACGGCGACAAGCTGGTCGACAGCATCAGCGCGGGCCCCTACGCCAAGCAGCTGGGCTCCAACTTCATCATCATGGCCGACGTGAAGCAGGGCGTGGACCCGGCGCGCGTGGAAGCGGTGATCGACGAGGAACTGCGGCGCCTGATCGCCGAGGGCCCGACGGCCGAGGAGCTCGCGCAGGCCAAGACCATGTTCCGCGCCGGATTCATCCGCGGCATCGAGCGCATCGGCGGCTTCGGCGGCAAGGCCGACGCGCTGGCCGAATGCACCGTGTACCAGGGCGACCCGGGCTGCTTCCGGACCTCGCTGGCGCGGATCGCCGCGGCGGATGCCGGCGACGTCCAGGCGGCCGGCGCGAAGTGGCTGGGCGTGGGCGACCACACGCTGGTCGTGGTGCCCGGCGTGCGCACGCCTCTCGCGGAGGAACCGGCGGCGACCCCCGCTCCGTTCGTGCTTCCGGCGGTCGACCCGAAGTTCACCACCACGCCGCCCGCGGTCGACCGCTCGCAGGGCGTGCCGGTCACCGACGCCTTCCCGCCGCTGAAGTTCCCCGACCTGCAGCGCGCCACGCTGTCCAACGGCACCACCGTCGTCCTGGCCGAGCGCCATGAGGTGCCGGTGGTGCAGATGAGTTACGAGTTCGCGGGCGGGTTCACCGCCGACCATGGCCGCAAGGCCGGCACCTCCAGCTTCACCATGGGCGTGCTCGACGAGGGCGCCGGCGAGCTCGGTTCGCTCGCGTTCGCCAACCGCGCCGAGGCGCTCGGTGCCAGTCTCGGCGCCAGCGCGTCGCTGGATGGCGGCAGTGCCTACGTGTCGGCACTCAAGGAGAACCTGGACCCGTCGCTGGCCCTGTTCGCCGACATGGTGCAGCGCCCGCGCTTCGAGCCGGACGAGATCGCGCGCGTCAAGGCGACCTGGATCGCGGGCATCGCGCAGGAGAAGGCCAGCCCGGCGTCGGTCGCCATGCGCGTGCTGCCGCCGCTGGTCTACGGCGAAGGCCATCCCTACGCACTGCCGTTCACCGGCAGCGGCACCGAGGCCTCGATCGCGGCGCTCACCCGCGACGACCTGGTGGCGTTCCACCGCGACTGGGTACGGCCCGATGGCGCCACCCTGGTCGTGGTCGGCGACACCACGCTGGCCGAGCTGGTGCCGCTGCTCGAGCGCCACTTCGGCGACTGGGCGGGTTCGGGTGCCGCCCCGCAACGGCCCGCGGTGACCGAGGTCGAACGCCCGGCGAAGCCGCGGGTGTTCCTGGTCGACCAGCCCGGCGCGGTGCAGGCCAACATCTTCGCGGCGCAGGTGGTGCCGTCCTCGCGTGACCCGGGTTCGGTGCGCCTGGACATCGCCAACGGGGTGATGGGCGGTGACTTCACCTCGCGCCTCAACATGAACCTGCGCGAGGACAAGCACTGGTCGTACGGTGCGCGCAGCGGCGCGCCGGGTGCGCTCGGCCAGCGGCCGTGGATGGCCTCGGCGCCGGTGCAGATCGACAAGACCGCGGAGGCCATGCGCGAGATCCGCCAGGAGATCGCCGACTACGCCAGCGGCACGCGCCCGCCCACCCAGGCCGAGGTCAAGCGCATCGGGGCCATCAACACGCTGAGCCTGCCGGGCGCCTACGAGACCGCATCGTCGGTGCTGTCGACGATCGCCGCCATCGTGCGCTACGGCCGTCCGGACGATTACGTGTTCCGGCGCAAGGCCGAGATCGAGGCGATGACCCCGGACCAGGTGGCCACCGCCGCGCGTGTGCTCGATGCCGATGCCCTGACCTGGGTCGTGGTCGGCGACGTGGCCACCATCGAAGCGCCGGTGCGCGCACTTGGGTTCGGCGAGGTGCAGGTGATCGATGCCGACGGGCGGCCGGTCGCCGGCGCTGCCCGGCGCGCGGGCGCGAAGACGCCCGCCACCGGTATGCCGAATGCTGCAGCCGGGACAGCCGGCGCCGGCGCCCCGACGGGCGCCGCGACCGGGACCGCAACGGCGCCACCGGCCGTGGCTGGATCTACGACCCGGGCCGAGCCTCCTGCCGCGGCCCGCGCGCCTGCCACGCCCGACGCCCCCGGGGCCGGCGCGGCACCGGCGCCGGCGGTCGGCCCCACCGCGCGACCGGCGCCGCCCGCGCCGGATGCCCCACCACCGGCCGATCCGCGGCCACCTGCGTCCGGGACCGCCGCGCCCCCGTCGCCGCCGGTGCCGGTCCCGGATCCCGAGCCCGCACCGATGTCTGACGGAGGTGCTCCGTGAGCGGCGGCAGCCATCGGCCGGAGGCAGGCCGCGAACACCGGTCCACCGGGCGACGTCCCGTTGCGCACATGCATGCGCCGTCCTGGTTGCGTCCGCTGGTCCTGCTGGTGGCCGTGGCGTCCGTCGGCGGCTGCACCTGGGTGCACATGGCGCCGGGAGCCAACGCGGTCCAGGTCAGCGCCGCCGCACCCACCGGCTGTGAGAAGCGCGGCGAGGTGGAAGTGGGGGTCAAGCACAGCATCGCCTTCATCGAGCGCAACGACCTGCGCGTCCGCGAGGAACTGGAGACGCTGGCGCGCAACGAGGCGCCACCCCTCGGCGCCGACACCATCCACCCGCTCGGCGAGCCCAGCCGCGGCAGCCAGCGCTTCGCGGCCTGGCGCTGCGCGCGCTGACCGACGGGCCGCCCACGGTGGCGGGACCGCATGGCGCCCGCCCGCCTGGCGCCGGGGTCCCGGGGCGGTCCCGCCAGGGCGCGCACGGCCGGCGGGGCGTTTGCCGGGGATGAACGCGTTGCCGGCTGCCCGGGCGTCCCCATGCGCGTGCCCGGCGAAGCCGGTACCCTAGCCGGCCTTTTGCTCCACCGGCGGCCAGCCATGCTGTTCCAACACGTAGCCATCGCGGGTCTCGCCCACATCGATGCCCCGCGCCGGCTGTCCACCGACGAGATCAACGCGCGGCTGAAGCCGACGCTCGACCGCCTCAACATCACCACCGACGTGCTGCAGGACGTGGCCGGCATCCATGCCCGCCGCCTGTGGGACGACAACGTGCTGGCCTCCGACGCCGCCACCCTGGCCGGCGTCAAGGCGCTGGCCGATGCCGGCATCGATCCGTCGCGGGTGGGCCTGCTGGTCAACACCTCGGTCAGCCGCGACTACCTGGAACCCAGCACCGCCAGCATCGTCAGCGGCAACCTCGGCATGTCCGACCTGTGCCAGAACTTCGACGTGGCCAACGCGTGCCTGGCCTTCATCAACGGCATGGACATCGCCGGGCGCATGATCGAGCGCGGCGAGATCGACTACGCGCTGATCGTCGACGGCGAGACCGCCAACCTGGCCTACGAGAAGACCCTCGAGCGCCTGCTGCTGCCCGGCGTCACCGAGGAGGAGTTCCGCAACGAGATGGCCACGCTCACGCTCGGCTGCGGTGCCGCCGGCATGGTGCTGGCGCGTGCCGAACTCGCCCCCGGCGCACCGCGCTACCGCGGTGGCGTGACCCGTGCCGCCACCCAGTGGAACACCCTCTGCCGCGGCAACCTGGACCGCATGGTCACCGACACCCGCACGCTGCTGATCGAGGGCATGAAGCTGGCCCAGAAGACCTTCATCGCCGCCAAGGTGGCGCTGGGCTGGGCGGTGGAGGAGCTCGACGAATTCGTGATCCACCAGGTCAGCAAGGTGCACACCCAGGCCTTCATCACCGCCTTTGGCATCGATCCCAAGAAGGTCATGACCATTTTCGGCGAACACGGCAACATCGGCCCGGCCTCGGTGCCGATCGTGCTCAGCAAGCTGCGCGAGATGGGGCGCCTGAAGAAGGGCGACCGTGTGGCACTGCTGGGCATCGGTTCGGGGCTGAACTGCTCGATGGCCGAGGTGGTCTGGTAGAAGGCAGGGCCGGGCTGCGTTCGAGCGGTCTCCGGCCCGTCCTGCCACGAGAGGGCGGCAGGTGCGCCAGGCGAACGTGGCGGCTGGAGCCCGGTCCTGCGCCTGCGGGCCAGGCCAGGATCCGCACGACCAACAGGGCGGCCGGCCGCCGTTGAACCAGGCAGGCTGACCATGGATTTCCCCGACTACCCGTTCACCCCGCAACGCTTCGACGTGCGCCCCGGCATCGCCATGTCGTATCTCGACGAAGGCCCGCGGACCGTCGCAGGGCGTGCCAGCGAGGTGGTGGTGATGCTGCACGGCAATCCGTCGTGGAGCTTCTACTGGCGGCACCTGGTGCTGGGCCTGCGCGACCGCTACCGCTGCATCGTGCCCGACCACGTCGGCATGGGCCTGTCGGACCGGCCGGACGACGCCGCCGATGCCTCGCCGCGCTACGCCTACACCCTGCAGTCTCGGATCGACGACCTCGATGCGCTGCTGACGCACCTCGGCATCGATGGACCGGTGACGCTCGCCGTGCACGACTGGGGCGGCATGGTCGGCTTCGGCTGGGCGCTGGCGCACCACGACCGGGTCCGACGGCTGGTCATCACCAACACCGCGGCCTTCCCGCTCCCGGCCGCCAAGCCGATGCCCTGGCAACTGTCGCTCGGCCGCGACTCGCGCCTTGGCGGCTGGCTGATCCGCCGCTTCAACCTGTTCGCGCGCGGGGCCGCCCGGCTGGGAACCACGCGCCGCCTGCCTGCCGCCGTGCGCCACGCCTACGCCGCACCCTACGACGGCTGGCGCAATGCCATCGGCACCCTGCGCTTCATGCAGGACATCCCGCTGCACGCGGGCGATCCCGCATGGCCGCTGCTGGTCGCGGCCGGCGAGCGGCTGCCGGCATTCGCGGACCGGCCGGCGTTCATCGGCTGGGGCCTGCGCGACTTCGTGTTCGATCACCATTTCCTCGACGGCTTCCGCGCTGCGCTGCCCGCTGCCGAGGTGCATGCCTTCGAAGACGCCGGTCACTACGTGCTCGAGGACCGGCACGCGGTGCTGGTGCCGGCGATGCGCAGGTTCCTGGACGCCAGCCCGCTGTAGTCCACCGGCGCGGACAGGCGCATTCCTGCGGACGCGCTGCCTACAATTCCGCCATGACCCCAGCCTCCTGCAACATCGCCGCGGCGCTGCCACGGCTGGCCGCCGAGCACCCGCAGCAGATGGCGATCCGCTGCCCGGGGCGCGACGGCCGCTATGCCGACGGGCTCACCTATGCGCAGCTCGACGCGCGCAGCGATGCCATCGCCGCCGGCCTGGCACCGCGCGGCGTCGCGCGCGGCACGCGCACCGTGGTGATGGTGCGTCCGACGCCCGAGTTCTTCCTGGTGATGTTCGCGCTGTTCAAGGCGGGGGCGGTCCCCGTGCTGGTCGATCCGGGCATCGACCGGCGTGCACTGCGGCAATGCCTCGCCGAGGTGCGACCCGATGCGTTCATCGGCATCCCGCTGGCGCACCTCGCGCGCGTGCTGCTGGGCTGGGCCGGCAGTGCAGGCGTGCGCGTCACCACCGGGGGCCGCGCCTGGCTCGCCGATGCCACCCTGGCCGACATCGAGCGCGACGGCGCCGGCGCACCCGCACAGCTGCGCGACACCGCGGCCGACGATGTCGCCGCGATCCTGTTCACCAGCGGCTCGACCGGCGTGCCCAAGGGCGTGGTCTACCGGCACCGCCATTTCGTCGCCCAGGTCGACATGCTGCGCGATGCGTTCGGCCTGCAGCCAGGCGGGGTCGACATGCCCACGTTTCCGCCCTTCGCGCTGTTCGATCCGGCGCTGGGCCTCACCTCGATCATTCCCGACATGGATCCGACCCGGCCGGCCGGGGCCGATCCGCGCAAGCTGCACGCCGCGATCGAACGCTTCGGCGTGACCCAGCTGTTCGGATCGCCGGCGCTGATGCGCGTCCTGGCCGGACACGGGCAGCCGTTGCCGGGCCTGACCCGGGTGACGTCGGCCGGTGCTCCGGTACCGGCCGACGTGGTGCTGGCGATGCGCGCACTGCTGCCGGCGGACGCGCAGTTCTGGACGCCGTATGGCGCCACCGAATGCCTGCCGGTGGCGGTGATAGAGGGCCGCGAGCTGGTCACGCTGCACGCGCGCACCGCGGCCGGCGCCGGCACCTGCGTCGGCCGCCCGGTGCCACCCAACGAAGTGCGCATCATCCGTGTCGACGACGGCCCGATCAGCGCGTGGTCGGACGGCCTGCTGGTCAAGGGCAGCCAGGTCGGCGAAATCACCGTCGCCGGACCCACCGCCACCGACAGCTATTTCAACCGCGATGCGCAGACGCGATTGGCGAAGATCGGCGAGCACCTGGCGGACGGCGGCACCCGCGTCGTCCACCGCATGGGGGACCTCGGCTATTTCGACGGCGACGGCCGGCTGTGGTTCTGCGGCCGCAAGTCGCAGCGCGTGGTGACCGCGACGACGACGCTGTGCACCGAGCAGGTGGAACCCGTGTTCGACGCGCATCCCGAGGTTCGGCGCACCGCCCTGGTCGGACTGGGCGAGCGTGGCGCGCAGCATCCGGTGCTGTGCGTGGAGCTGGAACGGGGCGTCGGCCGCGACCGGCATGCGGCGATCGCCGCGCAGCTCCGCCACATCGGCGAAGGCCATGTGCATACCGCGGGCATCGCGGACGTGCTGTTCCACCCCGGGTTCCCGGTGGACATCCGCCACAATGCCAAGATCGGCCGAGAAGCGCTGGCCGCGTGGGCCGCACGCGCGCTGCCGCGGCAGCGGCGCCGGGCCGCCAGGGCCGCGGCCCGGGAGCCGTCATGAACCTCCTGGTCACCGGCGGTGGCGGCTTCCTCGGCCAGGCGCTGTGCCGCGGCCTGGTGGCGCAGGGACATGCCGTGACCAGCTTCAACCGCGGCCGCTACCCGGCCCTCGACGCGCTGGGCGTGCACCAGCTGCAGGGCGACCTCGCCGACCGCCGGGCGGTGGTGGCCGCCTGTGCCGGCATGGACGCGGTGCTGCACAACGCCGCCAAGGCCGGCGCCTGGGGCGACTACGAGGACTACCACCGCGCCAACGTGGTGGGCACCGGCAACGTGCTCGCCGGCTGCCGCGCGCACGGCGTGCCGCGGCTGGTGTACACCTCGACGCCCAGCGTGACCCACCGCGCCACCCACCCGGTGGCGGGCGGCACCGCGGACAACGTGCCCTACGGCGAGGGATTCAAGGCGCCGTACGCCACCACCAAGCTGATCGCCGAGAAGATCGTGCTCGCCGCCAACGACGACCTGCTGGCGACCGTCGCCTTGCGGCCTCGGCTGATCTGGGGCCCGGGGGACAACCAGTTGTTGCCACGGCTCGTCGAGCGCGCGCGCGCCGGTCGCCTGCGCTTCGTCGGCGGCGGCGACAACGTCATCGACACGACCTACATCGACAACGCCGCGCAGGCGCACCTCGATGCACTCGCCCATCTCGACATCGGCGCGGCGTGCGCGGGACGTGCGTACTTCATCAGCAACGGCGAGCCGAAACCGGTGCGCGAGATCGTCAATGCCCTGCTGGAGGCGGCGGGCGCACCGCGCGTCCACGCCACGCTGCCCTTCCCGGTGGCGTTCGCCATCGGCGCCGGCTGCGAGGGGCTCTGGACGCTGCTGCGCCTGCGCGGCGAACCCCCGCTGACCCGCTTCCTCGCCGAACAGCTGAGCACCACGCACTGGTACGACATGGCACCGGCCACGCGCGACTTCGGCTACGTGCCACGGGTGTCCATCGCCGAAGGGCTGGAGCGCCTGCGCCGCTCGCTGCAGCCCTGAGCGCACTGGCGCTGCGTGCGCGGGCACGCGCGGGGCGCCGGCAGCGCCACGGTTAGAATGGCGCCATGTCCGGATCCCCGCTCGACGCGTTCAAGCCCCTCGCCGGTCGCGCGCTGGAATCCGCGCTCAACCGCGCCCTCGCGCTCGACGCGCAGACCCGGCAGGCGCTGGCCAGGCTGGACGGACGCCGCGTGGCGCTGCACCTCGCGTCGCCCGCGCTCGCGGTGCAGCTGCGGGTGGATGGCGAAACCCTGCGCGTCGGGCCGGTTGACGATGGCGACGCGCCCGACCTGTCGGTGCGCAGCACGCTGGGTGGCCTGCTCGCGCAGTTGCCGGCGCTGTTCGGGAGCGGTCGCGACGAGGTGCCGGTCGCCGGGCGCCTGCGCATCGAGGGCGATGCCGAACTCGCACGCCAGCTGCAACGGCTGGCCATCCGCTTCGATCCCGACTGGCAGAAGCCGTTCGCCGACGTGTTCGGTGACGTGGTCGGCGTGCAGGTCGCGCAGGCACTGGCCACCGGCCTGCGCCAGGCGCGCGTGATGGGTACGGGGCTCGTGGATGCGGCGGCCGAATACGTGGTCGAGGAATCGCGCGCCGTGGTCGGGCGCGACGAGCTGGATGCGTTCCACGACGACGTCGACGGCTTGCGCGACGACGTCGACCGCATGGCCGCGCGCGTGGCGCGCCTGCCGGGTGCGGGCGGCGCCGCATGAGGGGGATCGCGCGCGCCGCCCGCATCGGCCGCGTGCTGCTGCGCTACCGCCTCGACGACCTGCTCGACGACACGCCGGCCGAGCGCTGGCTG
>DATINB010000299.1:0-5289 GCA_035474775.1 Luteimonas sp. | reverse complement strand
TGCGTCCAGGCCGGTGTCGGGGGACTGTGCTGCGCCGGCATCGTCGATCGCGGTCAGACCTGGCGCGCCAGCATCAACTGCTTGATCTCGGCGATCGCCTTGGCGGGATTCAGCCCCTTCGGGCAGGTCCGCGTGCAGTTCATGATGGTGTGGCAGCGGTAGAGCTTGAACGGGTCTTCGAGGTCGTCCAGTCGGGTGCCGGTGTCCTCGTCGCGGGAATCGATGATCCAGCGGTAGGCCTGCAACAGCACCGCCGGGCCCAGGTAGCGGTCGCCGTTCCACCAGTAGCTCGGGCAACTGGTGCTGCAGCAGGCGCACAGGATGCATTCGTACAGGCCGTCCAGCTTGGCGCGGTCCTCCTTGGACTGCAGCCGCTCGCGGTCCGGCGGCGGCGCGCCCTGGGTGCGGATCCACGGCTGGATGGAGGCGTACTGCGCGTAGAAATGGGTCAGGTCCGGCACCAGGTCCTTGACCACGTCCATGTGCGGCAGCGGGTACACCGGCACCGTGCCGGCACCCTTTCCGCAATCGTCGATCGCCTTGGTGCAGGCCAGCGTGTTGGTGCCGTCGATGTTCATCGCGCAACTGCCGCAGATGCCCTCGCGGCAGGACCGGCGGAACGCCAGCGTGGGGTCGACCTCGTTCTTGATCTTGATCAGCGCGTCGAGAACCATCGGCCCGCAGGCGTCGAGGTCGATCTCGTAGGTGTCCGTGCGCGGATTCTCGTCGTCGTCCGGGCTCCAGCGATAGACCTTGAACTCGCGCACGCGCTTGGCGCCCGCGGGCGCCGCGAAGCGACGGCCCTTGTGGACCTGCGAGTGCTTGGGAAGGGTGAATTCTGCCATGTCAGGACTGCACCGTGGGTTGGGCTGGCCGCGAAGCGCGGTTGGCTCGGGTCTGCAACATCAAATGGGGGCGTCGCGCGCGGATCAGTAGGTGCGTGCCTTGGGCGGCACGACCTCCACGTCGTCGTCGAGCGTGTACATGTGCACCGGGCGGTAGTCGATACGGGTCTCGCCGCCCTCGCCCACCCAGCACAGGGTGTGCTTCTGCCACTCGCCGTCGTTGCGGTCCGGGAAGTCCTCGCGCGCATGCGCGCCGCGCGATTCCTGGCGGTTCTCGGCCGAGACGATGGTGGCCACGGCCTGGCCGAGCAGGTTCTGCAGCTCCATGGTCTCCACCAGGTCCGAGTTCCAGACCAGCGAGCGGTCGCTCACCTTGACGTCGGCGAAGGAGGCGTTGATCTCGCGGATCTTGGCCACGCCCTCGGCCAGCGTCTCGCCGGTGCGGAACACGGCGGCGTCGTTCTGCATGGTGCGCTGCATCTTGTCGCGGATCACCGCGGTCGGCGTGCCGCCGTTGGCGTTGCGCAGGCGGTCGAGGTTGCCGAGCGCGCGGTCGAGTGCGTCGTCCGGCAGCTTCCCGTGCGGCTGGTCGCGCTGGATGGTCTCGCTGCAGCGGTTGGCCACCGCGCGCCCGAACACCACCAGGTCGAGCAGCGAGTTGGAGCCCAGGCGGTTGGCGCCGTGCACCGAGACGCAGGCCGCCTCGCCGATCGAGTAAAGCCCCTGCACCACCGCGTCGGGGTCGCCGTTCTTCAGCTGCACCACTTCGCCGTGGTAGTTGGTCGGGATGCCGCCCATGTTGTAGTGCACGGTCGGCAGCACCGGGATCGGCTGCGTCTCGACGTCGACGCCCGCGAAGATGCGCGCGCTCTCGGCGATGCCGGGCAGCTTCTCGTGGATGTCCTTCGGGTCGAGGTGGGTGAGGTCGAGGAAGATGTGGTCCTTGTGCTCGCCGACGCCGCGGCCTTCGCGGATCTCGATGGTCATCGAGCGGCTGACCACGTCGCGCGAGGCCAGGTCCTTGGCGTTGGGCGCGTAGCGCTCCATGAAGCGCTCGCCGCTGGCGTTGCGCAGGATGCCGCCTTCGCCGCGCACGCCCTCGGTGATCAGGCAGCCGGCGCCGTAGATGCCGGTGGGGTGGAACTGCACGAACTCCATGTCCTGCAGGCCCAGGCCCGCGCGCAGCGCCATGCCGCCGCCGTCGCCGGTGCAGGTGTGCGCGGAGGTGGCCGAGAAGTACGCGCGGCCGTAGCCGCCGGTGGCCAGCACGGTGCCGTGCGAACGGAACAGGTGCAGCGTGCCCTGCGCCATGTCCAGCGCCAGCACGCCGCGGCAGTTGCCGTCGGCATCCATCACCAGGTCGAGCGCGAAGTACTCGATGAAGAAGCGCGCGTCGTGCTTCAACGACTGCTGGTACAGCGTGTGCAGGATGGCGTGGCCGGTGCGGTCGGCCGCGGCGCAGGTCCGCTGCGCGGTGCCCTCGCCGTAGTTGGTGGTCATGCCGCCGAACGGGCGCTGGTAGATGCGCCCGTCCTCGGTGCGCGAGAACGGCACGCCCTGGTGCTCGAGCTCGATGATCGCCGGGATGGCCTCGCGGCACATGTACTCGATAGCGTCCTGGTCGCCCAGCCAGTCGGAGCCCTTGATGGTGTCGTAGAAGTGGTAGCGCCAGTCGTCCGGGCCCATGTTGCCGAGTGCCGCCGAGATGCCGCCCTGCGCCGCCACGGTGTGCGAGCGCGTCGGGAACACCTTGGTGATGCACGCCGTCTGCAGGCCCTTCTGCGCCAGGCCGAACGTGGCGCGCAACCCGGCACCGCCGGCGCCGACCACGACCATGTCGTACTTGTGTTCGGTGATCTTGTAGGCGGTGCTCATCGGGTCTTCTGTCGAAAGGAGGGCATCAGGCGAACACGGCGATGCGGGCGATCGCGTACAGCGAGGCCAGCGCACCGATCGCGCAGGCGAAATTGAGCAGCAGCAGCAGGGTCAGTTCGACCGCGCGCACGTGCACGTAGTCCTCGATGACCACCTGCATGCCGAGCTTGGCGTGCCAGAACAGCGACACCGCGAACGCGGCCAGCAGGATGGCGTTCCATGGCCGGCCCAGCGTGGCCTGCACGGTGGCGTGGTCCGCACCCACCATCGACACCAGGGTGCCGATCAGCCATGGCACCAGCAGCGCCAGCAGCACGGAGGTCACCCGGATCCACCAGAAGTGGCTGGTCCCCGACTTCGCGGAGCCGAGGCCACGCGCACGTGCGACCGGCGAGCGGAAGTCGCGCTTCACCTCCGGCCCGCTCATGCCCCGCCCCCGAGCGCCACGATCCAGATCAGCGCGGTCAGTACCAGGGTCAGCGCGATCACCACGTATCCCGAGCGGTAGACCTCGGGGATGTCCAGGCCCATGCCGGAATCCCAGGCCAGGTGGCGAAGGCCGTTGAGCAGGTGATAGACCGCCGCGAGCGAGAACCCGAACAGGGCGATCAGCCCCAGCGGCGAGTCGACCAGGTCGGCTGCGCGCGCGTAGGTCTCGCCGCCGGCAGCCACCGCCAGCAACCACCAGGCCAGCACGAACGCGCCGAACGTCAGCACGATGCCGCTGGCGCGGAACAGGATGGACATCACCATGGTGATCTGCCAGCGATACACCTGCAGGTGCGGTGAGACGGGGCGTGGACGGTTCGACATCGCGGCTGGAATCTCTTCGCTGGGCGTCGGCCGGGGCCGACGCGGTGGCTGTTGGTTCGAGGCGCCGCCAGACGACGCCGCGGTGTCAGAAGTCGATGCAGCGTCCGTTCTTTTCCCAGTCGCCGTAACGGGTCGGGTCCGGCCCGCCACGGCCGCCGAATTCGGGTGCCGGTTCAGGGACCTCATCCTGCGCCACGGGGGCGGAAGCCGGCGTCGACACCACATCATCCCGCGGCTGGGGTTGATCGGTCGGCTCGGCGGATGCAGGGTGTTGCATCGCACAAGTCTAGTGGCCGACCCCATGTCCGACAAGCCGACATCCCCTGCCGAAGCCTTCCGTGCCCTGCCCGGGCATGGGGTGGTCACCCTGGCCGGGCCGGACGCCGCCAGGTTCGCACAGGCGCAATTCATGGGTGACGTGGACCCGCTGGGCGACGGCCACTGGCAGTGGAACGGCTGGCTGACCCCGAAGGGCCGGGTGCTGGCGCTGTTCGCCCTGCTGCGCTTCGACGCCGCGCAGGTCTGGCTGCTGCTGCCCGATGCCGATGCCGGGACGCTGGCCGCCGATCTGCGCAGGCTGCTGTTCCGCAGCAAGCTGCAGGTCGGCGTGGCCGACACGCTGCACGTGTCGGGCGCATTCGACCATGCCACCACGGCCCATGGCGCACGGCTGGGCAGTGGCACCGGCGACGTGGTGGAGCTCGACATGCGCGGCGAGGGGGGCGCGCGCTGCCTGCGGATCGGCGCCTCCGGTGCGAGCCCCGTCGATCCGGCATTCGAGCGCGCCTGGGCGGCGACGGACCTGGCGCACGGGCTGCCGCGCCTCGCCCCGGGCGCGGCACCACGCTGGACGCCCCAGCAGCTGTCTCTGGAGCGCCTGCGCGCGTACAGCGTGCGCAAGGGTTGCTATCCCGGACAGGAAATCGTCGCGCGTACCCATTTCCTGGGCACCGCGAAACGCGGCCTGGTGCGCCTGACCGGGTCCAAGGCGCTGGATGTGGGCGCCCAGGTGAGCCAGGGCGACCACGACGTCGGCGAGATCGCGTGCGTCTCCACCGATCCGCCGCAGGCGCTGGCCGTGCTGCAGTCCGAGCGTGGCGACGCGCCGCTGCACGCGGGCGGCGTCGCCCTGACCGTGGCGCCGCTGCTGGACGGGCTGGCCCGCTAGGGCCATCCGGGCCGCGTGACGGACGCGATGCTTCGTCTTCACGATGGCCACCGGTATGCTCCTGCGAGGCGCCGCGGGAGAGCGGGGCGCCATTTCGTCCATCCACGTTCCGGGGAAGTCCAATGAACCGTGTTGTCGCACCGATCGCATCGGCGCTTGCCGCCGCCTGTCTGCTAGCCGCCTGCGCGTCCACGCCGAAGCCGGCCCCCGCGCCGCCGCCGGCGCCCACTTCGTTCAACCAGACGCTGTCCGGCGACGCGCTGTTCGCGTTCGGCAAGTCCAGCATCGAGAACATCAGCGACAGTGGCCGCGCCGAACTCGACACGCTGGCCTCGCGCGTGCTCGCCGCGCCGTCCGTGGAGATGGTCCACGTCATCGGCCACAGCGACCGCATCGGCAACGCCAAGGCCAACGTGCAGCTGTCCAACAAGCGCGCCGCCGCGGTGCGCGACTACCTGGTCCAGGCTGGCGTGCCTTCGGAGAAGATCACCGCCGTCGGCCGTGGCAGCGTGGAGCCGGTGGTGGAATGCGATGCCGGCGAGCGTGGCCAAGCGCAGATCGACTGCCTGGCGCCGAACCGCCGGGTCG
>DATINB010000298.1:0-2987 GCA_035474775.1 Luteimonas sp. | reverse complement strand
GAGTCGTTCGAGCAACGCGAGGTGCTGCTGGCGGAAGCGGGTACCGGCACCGGCAAGACCTTTGCGTACCTGGTGCCGGCGCTGCTGTCGGGGCTCAAGACCATCGTGTCCACCGGCACCCGCGCGCTGCAGGACCAGCTCTACCACCGTGACCTGCCGCGCGTGCGCGACGCACTGGGGACGGGGCTGAAGACCGCCCTGCTGAAGGGACGGGCGAATTACCTGTGCCGCTATCGCCTGGAGCGCGCCAAGGGCGAACCGCGCTTCAGTTCGCGTGAGCAGATCGCGCAGTTCCAGCGCATCGTGACCTGGGGCGGACGTACCCGCATGGGCGACATGGCGGAACTGGAGGCGTTGCCGGAGGACTCCCCGCTGCTGCCCACGGTGACGTCCACGGCGGAGAACTGCATCGGCAGCGAATGCCCATTCTGGGGCGAGTGTTTCGTGGTGCAGGCGCGGCAGCGGGCGCAGACCGCCGATGTGGTGGTGGTCAACCACCACCTGCTGCTGGCCGACCTTGCGCTGAAGCAGGAAGGCTTCGGCGAGATCCTGCCGGGCGCGCAGGCCTTCGTGGTCGACGAGGCGCATCAGCTGCCGGAGCTCGCCGCGCAGTTCTTCGGCGAAGGCCTTTCGGCGCGGCCGCTGGCCGAGCTGGGCCGCGATGCCTTGGGTGAATGCCGGGATGTCGATGGCGCACTCGCGGTCCTGCAGGGACCGGCACGCGAGCTCGAGCACGCCACCCGCGCGGTGCGCGCCGCCATGGAGGGCCTGCCCACGCGAGGCACGCAGGCGCTGGCCATGCGCGACAGCACGGTCGATGGCGCCCTGGACGTGCTGGCAGCGGCACTGCGCGACCTGGCCTCGGCGCTGGCACCGCTGCGCGCGGCCGCGCCGGGGCTCGATGCCTGCCACCTGCGTGCCAGCGACCACGCGGCGCGGCTGCACCGCTGGCGCGGCCTCGGCACCGGCGCGGGCGAGCCGGGGGGCCTCGACAGGGCGGCCACCGAGATCGAGGCCGATGCCGGCCCGGGTCCGGCTCCCGGCGACGACGATGTGCGCTGGTACGAGCTGTCGCCGCGCGGCTTCCGCTTCCAGCGCACCCCGCTGGACGTCTCCGCGCCACTGCGCGCGCACCGCGAGACATCCCGCGCCGCGTGGGTGTTCACCTCCGCCACCCTGGCCGTGGACGGTCGTTTCGACCACATCGGCACCCGGCTCGGATTGATCGCGCCGCGCACGCTGCTGGCGCCGAGCCCGTTCGAATGGCCGACGCAGGCGCTGTGCTACCTGCCGCCACGGCTGCCGGAGCCGAGTGCCCGTGACTACACGGCAGCCGTCGCCGAGGCGCTGCTGCCGGTGCTGCACGCCTCCGGGGGCCGCGCCTTCGTGCTGTTCGCTTCGCACCGCGCGCTGCGCGAGGCGGCCAGCCACCTGCGCGACGGTCCGTGGCCGTTGTTCGTGCAGGGCGAGGCGCCGCGCAACGTGCTCCTGCAGCGCTTCCGCGAGTCGGGCAATGGCGTGCTGCTGGGTGCGGCCAGCTTCCGCGAGGGCGTCGACGTCGCGGGCGCCGCGCTCAGCGTCGTGGTGATCGACAAGCTGCCGTTCGCGGCGCCCGACGATCCGGTCTTCGAAGCGCGCCTCGATGCGATCCGCCGCCGCGGCGGCAACCCGTTCCGCGACGAGCAGTTGCCACAGGCGGTGATCGCACTCAAGCAGGGCGTCGGCCGCCTGATCCGCACCGAGACCGACCGCGGCGTGCTGGTGCTCTGCGATCCGCGCCTGCTCCAGAAGAGTTACGGCAAGCTGTTCCTGGATTCGCTGCCACCCTTCCCGCGCACGCGCGACGTCGCCGACGTGGCGGCGTTCTTCGCGACAGGAGACCGTCCATGAAACTGCTCGCGTTCGAAACGGCCACCGAGGCCTGCTCGGTGGCCGTCTGGGTCGACGGCGAGGTCCGCGAGCGGTTCGGGATCGTCCCGCGCCGGCACGCCGAGCTCGCCCTGCCCTGGGCCGACGCCCTGCTCGCCGAGGCTGGCATCCGCAAATCGCAGCTGGATGCCGTTGCGGTGGGCCGCGGCCCGGGTGCCTTCACCGGCGTGCGCCTGGGCATCGCCCTGGCGCAGGGGATCGCGCTGGCGCTGGACCTGCCGGTCGTGCCGGTCTCCACGCTGGCCGCCCTCGCGCATGGGGCCGGTTCCGGCATGGAGCCGGCACGCGTGCTGGCGGCCATCGACGCACGCATGGGCGAGGTGTATGCGGGCGCGTTCCGGATCGACGGCGGAGCGGCGGTAGCGCTGTCGGGCGAGGTCGTGGTGGCGCCAGACCGGGTGGAGTTGCCGGACCGGCAGCGCGACTGGCACGGCGTGGGCAGCGGGTTCGGGGCCGCCGATGGCGCGCTGCCGCGCCACCTGGGCGCGCAGCTGCGTGGGGTCGACGCCACGGCGCTTCCCCACGCCACCGCCGTGGCCGCGCTGGCGGTGCTGGCGCTGGGGCGCGGCGAGGCGACCACGGCGGATCGCCTGGAGCCCGCCTACCTGCGCGACAACGTGGCGATGACGATCCTCGAACAGCAGGCGTTCCGCGACGCGCGTTGAGCGGGCTCCGCTCAGTCGTCGACCAGTTCGCCGCCGGGCAGGAAGTTCCAGGTTCGGGTGACATGCAGGATGTCGATGTTCTCGTCGGTCTTCGGCAGCGGCGGATAGGGCTCCGCGAGCCGCGCGATGCGCAGGCCGGCGTCGTCCAGCAGGCGGATGCCGCTGGAGCGGATGATCTCGGTGCGCTCCACGCTGCCGTCGCGGCGGATGGCGACGCTGATCACCAGCGTGCCGGCCAGCTGGCGGCGGCGCGCCTCGTCCGGATAGTTGAGGTTGCCGACCCGTTCGACGCGGTCGACCCACGCGCGGAGATAGCCGGCGTAGGCGTATTCCTGGGTGCTGGCGGAGACGAACTTGCGCTTCGGGCGCTTGGCGTAGCGCTCGGACTGCAGA
>DATINB010000297.1:0-7556 GCA_035474775.1 Luteimonas sp. | reverse complement strand
ATCCAGCGTCACACCGGGCGCATGGTCCTGCATGGCGCACATCTCGCATCGTTCATCGGTCCCGCCGCGGCATCCGCTGCGATCGACGCGGACTGACATCCGGTTACCGCAGGCGGACATCCCGCGGACCGACCGCCGCTTACTTGACGATGCGAAGGTGTGGACCACGACGTGGCGGCGGTGACGGTGCGTCATCGTCGCCCGGCGACTCCCCGGAATCGGAAACCGCGGCCTCGGCGTCGCTGGTGGCCTCCGCGCGGCTCCCGTTGTCGTCGGGCAGCGCCATGCCCTGCCCGGTCTCGCGTGCGTAGATGGCGATGACGGCCGCCACGGGCACCGAGACCGGGTAACTGACCCCGCCGAACCGGGCGGTGAAGCGCACGCCCTCGTTGTCGAGTTCCAGCTTCGCAACGGCGCGGTCGGCGATGTTGAGCACGACACGCCCGTCCTTGACGGTATGCGGTGGCACGCGGACGCCCGGAAGCCGGGCATCCACCAGCACGTGCGGTGTCATGCCGTTGTCCGCGATCCACTCGTACAGGGCGCGCAGCAGGTACGGACGATGGCTGGTCATCGCAATCGAGGATTCGTCACTCATCGCGACGGCCCCCGGATGCCCCTGCGGCCATCATGGCCGGATGCCTGTCTGGCATCGCTACGCAGGCATGTCACGCAGGCATGTCGCGCAGGTTCTTCTCCTGCGGGGTCAGGCTGCGCGTGAAACCGGGGTTCCGGAAGATGCGGTTCCCATAGTCCTCGATGGCCTTGCCGTCCTTCGGCAACGGGATGTCCAGCGCCTGCAGCCGCCAGATGATCGGTGCCATCGCACAGTCGGCCAGGCTCATTTCCGGGTTGAGGAAGAACTTGCTGGCCTTGAACAGCGGCACCGACGCGGTCAGCAGCTCCTTCAAACGCTTGCGCGCGGCCTCGGCCTGCTGCTTGCCACCGAACTGGATGGCCTGCACCTGCGGCACCCAGTCGTGTTCGATGCGCAGCATCGCGAGCCTCAGGCGCGCGCGCGACAGTGGATCCACGGGCATCAGCGGCGGATGCGGATAGCGCTCGTCCAGGTATTCGCAGACGACGCTCGCCGCGTACAGCACCAGGTCGCGCTCCACCAGCGTGGGGACCGAGTGGTAGGGGTTGAGGTCGATCAGGTCCTCGGGCGGGTTCTGCGGATCGACCGCGATCAGGTCGTAGGTCACGCCCTTGGCGGCCAGCACCAGCCTGACCCGATGGCAGAGCACATCGTCAACGGAAGAAAACAGCGTCAGTGCATTACGCATACGCGGACTCGCAGCCATCATCGAACCACTCCCGCAACCGGATCCGCCGATTGCAACGACGCCGCCTGCCCCTCGCATGCGGTCGCCACGTCTTGCTCTTACCACCACCCTGGCGGCAACCGCAGTCCAGCGGTCCGCGGGCGCGCGTGCGCGCCGTCTTCGCCGTGGCGCGCCTGCTCTAGTGCACGTCCTTCCAGTACTCCTGCTTCAGCAGCCAGGCAAGGAACGTGAAGAACGCCAGGAACAGGATCACCCACACGCCCATGCTCTGCCGCTTCAACGCCGCCGGTTCGCCGACGTATTCGAGGAACGCGGTGATGTCACGCGCGGTACGATCGAATTCCTGGGCCGCCTGGCTGCCGGGCGCCGCCAGTTCCAGCCGCGCCACGACCGGATCGCCGGTGGCCGGATCCGGCGCGCCGTGCACCGCGCGCTGGATTCCCTGCATCTCCCAGAGCGGGTTGGGCATCGATGCGTTCGGGTAGACGGTGTTGTTCCAGCCCAGCGGCCGCGTCTCGTCGACGTAGAAGGACTTCAGGTAGCTGTAGATCCAGTCGCTGCCGCGGACACGCGAGGTCACGCTGAGGTCGGGCGGCATCTTGCCGAACCACTTTTCCGCGCCTGCTGCCGGCATCGAGACCAGCACCTGCTCGCCGAACTTGGCCCCGGTGAAGTTGAGGTTCTCCATCACCTCTTCCTCGGTGAGGCCGAGGTCCTTGGCCATGCGCGAATAGCGCATGTACTTCAGCGAATGGCAGCCGGAACAATAGTTCATGTACAGCTGCGCGCCGCGCTGCAGCGACACCGGATCGGCAATGTCGGTGCCGGCATGCTGGAGCGCCCCGCCGGTGGCGGCGATCGCCGCGCCGGGACCCATCAGCAGCGCCATGCACAGGAGCAGAGTACGGCCGAGGATCGCCGGAACCGCAAGCATCTTAGTCATGCGTCGTCACCCGTTCCGGCACAGGCTTGGTCTTGTCGAACTTCGTCCAGAACGGCATCGAGATGACGAACGCGAAGTAGAAGAAGGTCAGGAAGCGTCCGATGATCGTCTCCACCGGGTCGGTACCGGTGCCGGCGCCGATCTTGCCGAGCCAGACGAACGTGATCGCGAACAGGCCGAGCAGGACCTTCGAAAGCAGTCCGCGATAGCGGTAGGAGCGCACCCTGGCACGGTCCAGCCACGGCACCGCGAACAGGATCGCGATCGCGCCGAACATCACCAGCACGCCGCCCAGCTTGTCCGGCACCACGCGCAACATCGCGTAGTACGGCGTGTAGTACCAGACCGGTTTGATGTGCTCGGGCGTCACCAGCCGGTTGGCCTCGGTGAAATTGTCGTGCTCCAGGAACCAGCCGCCCATCGCCGGGGCGAAGAAGATGATGAATGCGGCCAGGAGCAGGAAGAAGCCGACGCCCACCAGGTCCTTGACCGTGTAGTACGGATGGAACGGGATGCTGTCGGTCGGGGCCGTGGCGGACCAGCGGTTGCCCTTCGGGCCGTACTTCACGTCCACGCCGTCCGGGTTGTTGGACCCGACCTCGTGCAGAGCGCCGAGGTGCAGGACCACGAGCAGCAGCAGCACGAGGGGCAGTGCGATGACGTGCAACGCGAAGAACCGGTTGAGGGTGGCGTCGCCCGGCAGGTAGTCGCCCATGATCCATTCGGTCAGTCCGCTGCCGATGACCGGCACCGCGCCGAACAGCGAGATGATCACCTTGGCGCCCCAGAACGACATCTGGCCCCAGGGCAGCACGTAACCCATGAACGCCTCGGCCATCAGCACCAGGTAGATCAGCATGCCGAGGATCCACACCAGCTCGCGCGGCTTCTGGTAACTGCCGTACATGAGCCCGCGGAACATGTGCAGGTAGACCACGATGAAGAACAGCGAGGCGCCGGTGCTGTGCATGTAGCGGATCAGCCAGCCCCACTCCACGTCGCGCATGATGTACTCGACCGACGAGAACGCATCGGCCGCGCTGGGCTTGAAATGCATCGTCAGGAAGATCCCGGTGACGATCTGGTTGACCAGCACCAGCATCGCCAGCGAGCCGAAGTAGTACATGACGTTGAAGTTCTTCGGCGCGAAGTACTCCGTCATGTGCTTCTTGTAGGCCGGCATCAGCCCGGGCGTCCGGTCCTGGAACCAGGCCATCGCGCCGGAGATCAGGCCGGTGACCGGGTCGTTGGGCGCCGCGGCCTTGTCGTTGTCGGCCATCACGCGGCTCCCTTGGGGTCTTCGCCGATCACGATGGTGTTGTCGTCGACGAAGTAATGCGGCGGCACCACCAGGTTGGTCGGTGCGGGGACGCCCTGGAAGACGCGCCCGGCCATGTCGAACTTCGACTTGTGGCAGGGACAGAAATAGCCGCCCTTCCAGTTGGGATCGAACGGCTCCGGGCGGATCTCGGCGATCATTTCCGGCGAGCAGCCCAGGTGGGTGCACAGGCCGACCAGCACCGAGATCTCCGGCTTCAGGGACCGCAGCTCGGGGTTGGCCTCGCGGACATAGGTCGGCTGCTGGTCGAGGTTCTCGGATTTCGGGTCACGCAGCTGGCCGTCGAGCGTGGGCAGCGCGGCCAGGATCGCCGGCGAACGCTTGACGATCCAGATCGGCTGGCCGCGCCACTCCATCATCAGGCGCTGCCCTTCCGCCAGCGCACTGATGTCGGCCGTCACCGGCGCACCCGCGAGCTGCGCACGCGCGCTCGGCAGCCACGACTTGACGAACGGGACCACCGCGACCGCGGCGCCTGCCGCGCCGACCACCGCAGTGGTCGCGGTCAGGAAACGCCGCCGGCCGTTGTCGACCGTCCCGCCGTCCTCGACCGGATCCATCACCCCTTCATTGCCCATCCGCCACTCCGAAAAAGCATACGACCGCAGTCATTGACCAGCATGGGCCACCCCGGCTTCGGGGCGGCCGCAAAAGACGGCAAAGTGTAACGGAACGCCCAATGCAGCGACAACGGCAGCGCCGGGCGGCCAGAGGGGCGGGATTGCCGTCAGTTGGCGGCGACGCCGCCCCGGTAGCGCTGCGCGAGCACGGCAACCCGCTCCACGTAACGCCGGGTTTCGCTGTAGGGCGGCACGCCCTTGTGGCGGTCCACGGCACCCTCGCCGGCGTTGTAACCCGCTGCCGCCAGGGTCAGGTCGCCGTTGAACCGCTTCAGCAGCCACGCCAGGTACTGCACCCCGCCGCGGATGTTCTGACCGGGATCGAAGGCATTGTCCACCCCGAAGCGCCGCGCCGTGGCCGGCATGAGCTGCATCAGGCCCTGCGCACCCACCCGGGACAGCGCGTTGGGGTTGTAGGCCGATTCCGCGTGCATGATGGCGCGGATCACCGCCTCCTCGACCCCGAACTCCCGCGCCGCGGCCTGGACTTCCGACTGGAATGCCGTGGTGTTGAGGCGCAGCGTGCCGAAATTGACGCCGGGCGTGGACGCGCACGCGTAGCAGGTCTCGAAGAAGCTGTACTTGATGGTGCGCAGCGCGGTGGCACCGGAGGCGCCCTTGGGCGGCTTGCTGGTGTAGTGCCGAACCCCGTCCTGGACGAACGAGTACACCTGGCCCTGGACCAGCTTGGACCGTGGCTGTGGCTTGGCGGCACCCGATGTCGGGGCGGCCTGGAGCACCGGCGCAGACGAGGCGGCCGCGCTGCCCGTCCCGCCCATGAAGGTCGCGGGCGCACCGGCGTCCACCGAGGCGGGCGACCCGGACACGATGTTCGCCGGCGTGGCGTTGCCGGCGGCCGGCGGCACCCAGGCCGGAACCCGCGGTGCCGACGCACTCCGACTGCTGGTGTAGCTGCTGACCACGGAGCAGTTGGCGCCCTTGGTCTTCTTGCTCACATAGGCGCGCCCGCCATCGGCGCTGTCGCAGCGATAGATGGTGCCGGCGGCTGCCGGGCCGGCCAGCATCAGGCCAGCCAAGGCCAGCAGTCCCGCGAAACGATTGGTCATGCCCCCTCCGTCCCGCCGGAGTGTCCCGCGTTCACGGTGCCTTGCCAAGGCCCGGGGCGTGACCCACGGCCCAGGATGGAGCCCGGCCAGGTGCGATCACGACCGGCAACGGCCGGCGTGGCCGGACCCCCCGACCCGGACCGGGCCGCCGCGCGGGGCGGCTACACTCGTGCGCCCCGACCCGCATGCCGCCGCCCGGCATTTTCGACCGATGACCGACGTCCTGCCCCCAGGTCCCCTTCCGGCCACGACCCTGGTGCCCCGTGGAAAACTGTTCATCGAGACGCACGGCTGCCAGATGAACGCCTACGACTCGGCCAAGATGGCCGATGTGCTGGCGGCCAGCGATGGTCTGGAGCTGACCACCGACGTCGACCAGGCCGACGTCATCCTCGTCAATACCTGTTCGATCCGGGAAAAGGCCCAGGACAAGGTGTTCAGCCAACTGGGACGCTGGAAGGGGCTGAAGGAGAGGGGGCGGCCGGTACTGATCGGCGTCGGCGGCTGCGTGGCATCGCAGGAGGGCGCGGCGATCGTGCGCCGCGCGCCGTACGTCGACCTGGTGTTCGGGCCGCAGACGCTGCACCGGCTGCCGGAGATGATCCGCGCGCGCCGCAGCTCCGGCGCGCCGCAGGTCGACATCTCGTTCCCCGAGATCGAGAAATTCGATCGACTCCCCGAGCCGCGGGCCGAAGGTCCCAGTGCGTTCGTGTCGATCATGGAAGGCTGCAGCAAGTACTGCAGCTTCTGCGTGGTGCCCTACACGCGCGGCGAGGAGGTGAGCCGTCCGTTCGAGGACGTGCTCGTCGAGGTGGCGCAGCTGGCCGCGCAGGGGGTGCGCGAGGTGAACCTGCTGGGCCAGAACGTCAATGCCTATCGCGGCCCTTACGGAGAGGGCGAAACCGCCGACCTCGGGCTGCTGATCCGCGCCATCGCCCAGATCGAAGGGATCGGACGCATCCGGTTCACCACGTCCCACCCCCTCGAGTTCAGCGACTCGCTGGTGGACGCCTACCGCGATGTGCCGCAACTGGCGGACTACCTGCACCTTCCCGTGCAGTCCGGCAGCGACCGGATCCTGGCGGCCATGAAGCGGGGCTACACCGCACTCGAGTTCAAGCAGAAGATCCGCAGGCTGCGCGCGGTGCGTCCCGGCATCTCGATCTCTTCGGACTTCATCGTCGGGTTTCCCGGCGAGAGCGAAGCGGATTTCGAACGCACGATGCAGCTGATCGACGACGTCGGATTCGACCAGTCGTTCTCGTTCATCTATTCGCGGCGCCCCGGCACCCCGGCCGCCGACCTCGACGACACCACGTCCCCTGCCGAGAAGCACGCGCGCCTCGCAAGGCTGCAGGCGCGGATCAGCGCGCACGCGATGTCGATCGCGCAGGCCATGGTGGGCACGGTGCAATCGGTGCTGGTGGAAGGGCCCGCCAGGCGCGATCCGCGCGAGTTCACCGGGCGCACCGAGAACATGCGCTCGATCAATTTCGCCGGGGAGCCGCGCATGGTCGGGCAGTTCGTCGATGTGCGGGTGACCGAGGCGATGGCGAACTCCCTGCGCGGGCGGGTCATGTCACCTGCCCCCACGGCCACCGCCGTGGCCTGACCGGCCATGGGGCCGCCGCGCCACCCGGCTGCGCCGCGTCCGCATCGTGAAGGCGCGCACCGCCTCCGCCGCGCTAATCTCCGTCGATGCCCGACACCCAGCACCAGCGCGACTTCGCGCTAGAACCCGCCGACACCGAACGCCTCGCCAACCTCGCCGGCCCGTTCGACGGCCATCTGCGCCAGATCGAGCTGCGCCTGGGCGTCGAGATCGCCAATCGCGGCCACGTGTTCCGCGTGACCGGGCGCGACAATGCGAGTACCGCGGCGACCGAAGCGCTGCTGCGCGCCATGTACACCGAATCGGCGGAGGAGACCTTCGATGCGCGCGCCGTCGACCTGCGCCTGAACGCCTCCGGCGCGGCGCGCGCCGCCGACGCGGCCTACGCACCGCAGGACGTCGCGATCCGCGTGAAGCGGGGGACCGTGCGCGGACGGGGCGCCAACCAGCAGAAGTACCTGCACCAGATCGCCACCCACGACATCAATTTCGGGATCGGGCCCGCCGGTACCGGCAAGACCTTCCTGGCGGTGGCCAGCGCGGTCGAGGCGCTGAACGAATCGCGCGTGCAGCGCCTGATCCTGGTGCGCCCGGCGGTGGAAGCCGGCGAGAAGCTCGGCTTCCTGCCCGGCGACCTGAGCCAGAAGGTCGATCCCTACCTGCGCCCGCTGTACGACGCGCTGTACGAG
>DATINB010000296.1:0-2072 GCA_035474775.1 Luteimonas sp. | reverse complement strand
AAGAACAGCGGCAGGTAGTACTCGATCCCGGCCGGGGCCAAGCCGGCCTTGAGATCCTGGAACAGCGCACTGCGCCGGCTGTCGATGTCGAAGCGTTCGCGCAGCGCCGCCATGGCGCGCGTGGTGGCCGCCTCGTCGAGCGGCACCTCGCGCCCGGGCAGCAGGTGCACGCCCTCGATCTTGTCGAGCGAGCGCTGGCTCTCGGGGTCGAAGGCGCGGATGGTGTCGATGGCATCGTCGAAGAGCTCCACGCGGTAGGGCACGTCCGAACCCATCGGGAACACGTCGAGCAGCCCGCCGCGGACCGCGAAGTCGCCGGGGTCGAACACCTGGGGCACGTTGCGGTAGCCGGCGGATTGCAGGCGGCGCTTCTCGGACTCCAGGTCGATGCGCTGGCCGACGCGCACGTCGAAGGCGTTGCCGATCACATAGGACAACGGCGACAGCCGCTGCATCAGCGTCGCCACCGGCACGATCACGATGCCGCGCGCCAGCGTGGGCAGGCGGTGCAGGGTGGCCAGGCGTTGCGACACGATGTCCGGGTGCGGGCTGAACCGATCGTAGGGCAGCGTCTCCCAGTCCGGGAACGGCAGCACCGGGAGCAGCGCCGGCCGCTCCGCGCCGCCCAGCGCGTCGCCGCCCAGCAGGGTGCGCAGGTCGACCTCGAGCTGGTGCGCCGCGTGGTTGTCGCGCGCCACCACCAGCAGCGGCCCGGCGTGCACGCGTGCGGCCTGCGCGATCGACCATGCCAGCGCGCTGGCGCTGGCCGGCGCGCGCCAGTAGGCACGTGGGCGGCCAGCCGCGGGCAGGGGCGGAACCGGAAAGTGTGGACGTGTCATCGAACCGCGGATTTTAACGCAGCCATCGCCCGCGGACGCCGGTGGGCGTCTGGACGTGTGCTGCCGCGGTCATGCCGGGTCCGAATCGAGCTCGAGCACCACCCGGACCAGCCCGGGGGCCGCGCCCTGCGCGCGGCGGAAGCCGAGCGACTGCACCAGCGACAGCATCGGCGTGTTGCTTTCCATCACGTCACCGCACAGGCGTTGCAGCTTCTTGCCACGCGCCCAGCGCACCATCCGCCGCATCAGGTGGCGGCCCAACCCCATGCCCGAGACATAGCGGCTGACCAGGATGGCGAACTCCGCATCGCGGGTGCCCTCGACGATCGACGCCCGCGCCACGCCACCGATCAGGGCCTGCCCCGGCGGCAGCGGTTCCGCCACGACCAGCGCGAATTCCGAGCGCGGATCGGGCCGGGTCAGCTTGTCGGCGGCTTCGGTGGACAATTCGGTCATGGCGTACAGGAAACGGTTCCTGACCTCGTCCGGCTTCAGCAGCTCGAAGCCTGCCCGCAACGGGGTGGCGTCGTCCGGCCGGATCGGGCGGACCAGCACGTCCCGTCCATTGGCAAGGCGGATTTCTTCGTGCCACGGGGGCAAGCGGTTGCGGGCGACCATGCAACGATGCTGACACGGCGCGGGTGAAAGCGTGCTGCACGGCACACGCGCGCGGCTCGCGGCGCGTGCATCGGCCATTGCTAGACTCCGGGCCCCGACCAACGGCGCAGGCGATGGCAGGCAACGCCGATTCCACCCGCGCCATCGTCTTCGCGCTGGCCGCCAACCTGGCGATCGCCCTCGCCAAGGGCGTCGCCGCCTTCTTGACCGGGTCTGGCGCCATGCTGGCCGAGACCGTGCACTCGTTCGCCGACTGCGGCAACCAGCTGCTGCTGATGCTGGGCATGCGCCAGGCGCGGCGCCCCCCGTCGCCCACCCATCCGCTCGGGCACGGCAAGGAAATCTATTTCTGGTCGTTCCTGGTGGCGGTGATCCTGTTTTCCGTCGGCGGCATGTTTTCGCTGTACGAGGGCGTCCACAAGCTGCAGCATCCGCAGCCGCTGACCGACGCGGGGTGGGCGATCGGCGTGCTGGTGTTCGCGATCGCGGCCGAGTCGGTGTCGCTGCGCGCCTGCCTGCGCGAGGTGGACAAGGCGCGCGGCGGGCGCACGCTCTGGCGATGGCTCCGGCACAGCCGCCAGGCGGAGCTGGTGGTGATCTTCGGCGAGGATTCCG
>DATINB010000295.1:0-2240 GCA_035474775.1 Luteimonas sp. | reverse complement strand
GAATTGCCGCTGTGGGATGGGGACCGGCATTTCCTGCCGCTGGTGTTCGATGAAGACCCGCGTGGCTTCCATGGGGTGATGCCGTATCACGACGGCAAGATGGTGTCCTGGAATTACACGCGGCTCTGAAGGCGCCTCGCTGCAATCCAGTTTTCGCTCTGATCGTCAGTCCAACGATTTGAAATACACGTGCTGGCTCTTGCGGCGCACGAAACCCAAGCCTTCGTAGAACGGATGCGAGGCGATGCGTGCGGTATTGGAGCGCACCATCACCAGTTCAAGTCCCTGTTGGCGGACCCAGGCTTCGGCCGTGGCGACGAGGGTCTTGCCGATGCCGGAGCGGTGTGCGCCCGTATCCACGACCAGTCCGACGATTTCCGCCTTGCGCCCGGTCTCCAGCGTGGTGCGCAGTTCGATGGCGATCCAGCCCGACAGGCCGATGTCTTCTTCCACCACGAACACTTGCGCATCGCCCGCTGAGATCACCACGCCCAGGCGCGCGGTCATCTCGTCGGTGGTGGTGGGATACCCGAGTTCGGTGCACAGGCGCGCGACTTCGGCGGCGTCCTCGATGCGGGCGATGCGGGGTGTGACGAGCGGCCGCGTCGGCATCAGGCTTCGATCTGCCGGGCCGGGTCGCTGAGTTCCAGTTCGCGCAGCACCACGCCGGCCTGGGTGCGGTTGCGTACGCCCATGCGGTCGAAGATCGCGGTCAGATGCGCTTTCACGGTGCGTTCCTGCACATCCAGACGGTCGGCGATCTGCTTGTTCAACAGCCCTTCGGCCACCAGCGTGAGCACGCGGAACTGTTGCGGCGACAGGCTGGCCAGGCGCGCAGCCAGTTCGGTGTCGTGCTGCGAGGAATGCGCGCGCGCGACCGTGGCACGCAACGATGACGGCAGCCATTGCTCGCAGGCCAGCACGCTGCGGATCGCATCGCGCAGTTCGTCCAGCCCCGAACTCTTGGGCAGATAGCCCGCGGCGCCATGGTCCAGCGCGCGGCGCACCACGCGCGGATCGTCGTTGGCCGACACGACGATCACCGCGACTTCGGGATATTGCGCGCGGATGGCCGCCAGTCCGGCCAGGCCGTGATTGCCCGGCATGTGCAGGTCCAGCAGCACCAGGTCGACGTCCTGGTTGGAATCCAGCGCCGCCAGCACACCGTCCAAGGTTTCCGCTTCCAGCACCGAGAGCTGCGCCACCGCATCGGCCGCGGCACCGCGCAAGGCGGCGCGGAACAGCGGATGGTCGTCGGCGATCAGCAGTTTGGGCATGCGGTTGCGGCGTCCTGGGCGAAGGCGGGTAGGCGCGTTGGGGAAATCACCCTAGCAGGATAGCGGTCCGTGCCGGCTGGTACCAAAGTACGATGACGCCGGCGGCTCTGCGGGTTAGCGTGGACGCATGAATAGAAATCCGTCCTTGCGCGTTATCGCTGCGCTGCTGATCGGCCTGACCGGCGCATCCTGCGGCACCATCCCATCCCGTGACGCAAAGGAGGCTTCCCCGATGATCGAACCGCAGCGGGAAACCGTCCATCGCGGCAGCGACGATCTGCTCACCGCAGGCTTGGGCCTGGCCGGGCTGCAGGCGATGACGCCACCGGCTTTCGCGATTGCCGCCAACCCGACTGCAGAAGAACTGCGTCGCCGCGCGTTCTGGAACAACTGGCGTGGCATCGCCGATCTGTCGGCGACGGGCGGTTATGGACAGGTCTACGGCAGTGTGGCGAATGTGCCCGGCCGCGAGTTTTCCGCGTTGGCCACGGTGCCGGGCGCCAGTCAGCCGCACCGGATGCTGGTGCAGGTGCCCGATGGTTTCGATGTGGGCAGGCGCTGCGTGGTGGTGACGGCATCGTCCGGCTCGCGCGGCATCTACGGCGCGATTGCGGTCGCCGGCGCCTGGGGATTACCGAAAGGTTGCGCGGTGGCCTACACCGACAAGGGCGCGGGCACCGACTACTACGATCTCGATTCGCGCACCGGCGTACGCCTGGACGGCACGCGCGGCCGCGATGGTGAAGCGTTGGCGTTCCAGCCGGAGGTTGCGCCTGGCGCCAGCGGTGTCGCCTTCAAGCACGCGCATTCCGGCGACAACCCCGAAGCCGACTGGGGCCGGCATGTGAAGCAGGCGGCCGAGTTCGCACTCGCTGCGCTGGACCGTGCGTTTCCGCAGGCCCAGCCCTTCACCTTCGACAACACGCGGGTCATCGCGGTCGGCATTTCCAACGGCGGCGGTGC
>DATINB010000294.1:0-1774 GCA_035474775.1 Luteimonas sp. | reverse complement strand
GCGCGCCGAGCGTGTCGACAGCCAGCAGCGCCATGTCGCGCTCGGCCTCCTGCGTCAGGCCGGCGAGGTGGGGCGTCAGCACGACACCGGGATGGCGGCGCAGCGGGCTGTCCAGCGGCAGGGGCTGGGTTTCGAAGACGTCGAGGACGGCGCCGGCGAGCACGCCGGAATCGAGTGCTGCGACCAGGGCATCCTCCCGCACCACCGGACCACGCCCCACGTTGACCAGCAAACCACCGGGGCGCGCGTGCGCCAGCACCCTGGCGTCGACGATGCCGCGCGTGCGCGGTGTCAGCGGGCAGGCGATGACGACGACGTCGCTGGCGGCGAACAGCGCTGGCAAGGCCAGGGTCTCGATGTCCGCCGGCACCTTCGACGGGGTGCCCGTGCAGACGGCCAGCCGCATGCCGAAGCCGTGGCGCGCGATCTCGCCGATGCGGCGACCGATCGCACCGAATCCCACCAGTCCGAGCGTGCGGCCCCGCAACTCGAAGGTCCGCGCGCCCGCCGTCAGCCGCACTGCCCAGTCGCCAGCGCGCACGGCGGCGTCGAAACCGGCGAGGCGCCGGCTGTGTGCCAGCAGGGCCGCGAACACGTACTCGGCCACCGCATTGGCGTTGACCGCCGGTGTGTTGCCCACCGGGATGCCGTTGGCCGTGGCCCGCTCGAGCGGGATGAAGTCGAGGCCGACGCCCTGGCGCATGACGCCTCGCAGAGCAGTCGGACGATCGAACAGGTCATCCGGCAATTGCCGCCGCACGATCAGCCCCTGGACGTGCGCCATGGCGTCGCGCAGGGCAGCGTCGCTAGCGGCACCGGCCAAGTGGTCCGGCAGCCGCATCACCTCGGCCCACTGCGCAAGTCGGTCGCGGGCCTGGGGATGCAGTGGATCGGTAAGGAGGACGCGAGGAGGGTTCATGGATCCCACAAGGCTTCGTACTCAAGTTGTGTGATGAATCTATCACACAACTTTGCACGGCAACCTTTGGATCCGTTCAGGTTTTCCCGGGGTTCCGAGGTGTCGCGGGCGCCGTGGCGAGCTTGACGCGTGCCACGCGCAGGGCGGCGGCGCGGCTGTCCCGCGTCCAGAAATCCTTGCCTGCGCGCTCGATGCGCAAACCGGTGTTGCGCATGTGTTCAAACGCGGCGGCGCGGGCGGCGTTGGCGTCGCGCGCGCCGATCGCCGAGCACAGGGCGTCGTGCTCAGCCAGCACCTCGGCGGCCAGGTCTGCGCGACGCGCCTCGTTGGCGCGTGTTAGACGTATCGCGTCGTGGAGCGCGCGTGTGAGCAGGCCCAGCAGCTCGGTGTAGTGGGGGTTGTGGGCCGCCTGCGAGATCGCGATGTGGAACGCCAGGTCCTCGGCGACGCCATCGCCACCCCGGGCGACGGCAGCAGCGATGGCCTTTAGGGCGCGCTGGACCTGTGTCATCTCCGCCTGTGTGCGGCGCTGCGCGGCCAGCGCAGCCATTTCGGCCTCGATGCCCCGGCGCAATTCCAGGATGCGCAGGATCCCCTGCGCCGGGTCGGTATCGCCTTCCTGGCCGCCGAGCCGGAACGCATCCGACACCTTGGGGTCCCGCACCACCGTGCCGCTGCCCTGGCGCGTCTCGACCAGGCCTTCGGACTTCAGTCGCGAGATCGCCTCGCGCACCACCGTGCGGCTCACGCCGTACTGCTCGGTCATCGATTGCTCGGTCGGCAGACGCGTGTTGACGGGGTACACCCGCGCCCGGATGTCGGCCGCGATGAGCCCGGTCACGCGGTCGGCCAGCG
>DATINB010000293.1:0-1745 GCA_035474775.1 Luteimonas sp. | reverse complement strand
TTGCCGGCGGCGTCCTTCACGGTGACCGTGCTGCGGATGGTGTCCTTGCCGGCCATGATGCCGGCCAGGGCGCGTGCGGCACCGTGGCGCATGCGGTACTCACGGATGGTCACGGTCACCCGCTGCGCACCCTGCGGCGTGGCCGCCAGCGCGCCCGCGGCACGCAGCTGGCGGTCGAGTTCGGCACGCAGCGCGGCGAGGTTTTCCGCCGACATGCCGCCGGGATTCTCGATCGTGTAGCTGAACTGCTGGCCCGGAACGCTGGCATGGCGCTGGGTGACCTGGCTGGACGTGCCGCACGCGGCCATCAGGAGTGCGAGCAGGGCGGTGCAGGCGATGCGAACGGGGCGGCTGGACATGCGCGGCTTCCGGGGCGGGACGTGAGCACGATGCTAACCCTGGCGACGGTGGGCCTGCACCTCCCCGGGCGGCACTCTGCACCGCCCGGCAGCACGCTCCGGCCGCGACCGCGATGCAGGACCTTCGCCCCGTGCCCTAGGGTCGCCCCCGATTGCGCCGCGTGCGCGACGGCACCGAGACTGCCTGCCTCGTTGCACGTGTGGAGCGACCATGTTGATCTCAGCCGATGGCGGCAGCTGGCGCCCGCTTGCCCGCCTGCCCGAGCCGCCTCCATCTGCGCCGGCTCCCGCGACCACGCCCACCATCGCGCCTCCCGTCGCCGACTATCGCCCCGACACGACCTACCACCCGCAGGTCGGTCCGTCCGGCAGCGGCGGCGTGCAGGTCTTGCCGCAGGGCAATCCCGGCAGCTGCGCTCCGACCGGCATTCCCTCGCCCACCGATTTCTCGGCAGGGGTGCGTGGGCCGCAGGCGCGCGAATTCGACGTGGTGCTGTCGCAGCTGGCCACCGCGGTCTACGAGAATCGACCGGCGCCACCGCCGGGCTGGTCCGCGGTCACCGACCAGGCCCTGCAGGACGCCGGCATCGCCGATCCCGCCGCCTGGCGCGCGCAGTACCTGCATGGCGGCGACGAACTGCTCTCGCAGAACTTCCATGCCGAGATCTACACCGACTGCAACGGCAACTACGTGCTGTCCTATCGCGGCACCGACGGCACGCCCGAAGACTGGATGAACAACGGACGCCAGGGGGTCGGCCTGCAGACCGAGGACGACGCCGACAAGTTCAGCGACCTGGCGGCCGACACCGCGGTCGAGTTCGAACGCGTGTTCGGCGCGCTCGGCGCGGATGGCGAGGCGACCAACCTCGCCATCACCGGGCATTCGCAGGGCGGCGGGCTGGCCTCGGCGGGGTCGCTGGCCTCGGGAATCCCCGCGGTCACCTTCGATGCCTCCGGCCTGCACCCGAACACGCTGGAGCGCATGGGATTCACGCCGGAAGAGGCGCGCGCGATGGCCGAAGATGGCCTGATCCGCCGCTACTCGCTGCAGGATGACGCGCTCACCCAGTTGCAGGAGTCCAGCCCGCTGGCCTTGGCGGCGCCAGACGCGCTCGGCACGCAGGTGGTGGTGCAGGCGTCGGGCGTGCAGGACCTGACCCTGATCGGGCGTGGCCTGGACATCGAGACCGGCCTGCCCAGCGTCGTGGTCCATGGCCTGGGCGCGCTCCTGGAGGGCGCGGACCGCCTGAACGTGCCGCTCGTCGGCGGCGTCGGATCGCTCGCGCGCAACCTCGTCAGCCACAGCCCGGAACTGCTGACCGACGCCATGATCCAGCAACGCCCGTGGGAGGCCGGTTACGTCAACCCGCAGGACGGGGGGCG
>DATINB010000292.1:0-3378 GCA_035474775.1 Luteimonas sp. | reverse complement strand
AGCTACGTGCGTGCAGCGGACGTGCAGCGCTGCCTGCGGGCGGGCGGCAAGCACAACGACCTGGACCAGGTGGGCTACACCGCGCGCCACCACACCTTTTTCGAGATGCTGGGCAACTGGTCGTTCGGCGACTACTTCAAGAAGGAGGCCATCGCCTGGGCCTGGGAACTGCTGACCGGTGTCTGGAAGCTCCCCGCGGAGCGCCTGCTGGTGACGGTGTACCAGACCGACGACGAGGCCTTTGCGCTGTGGCGCGACATGGTCGGGATTCCCGAATCGCGCATCGTGCGCATCGGCGACAACAAGGGCGCGCCCTACGCATCCGACAACTTCTGGCAGATGGCCGACACCGGGCCGTGCGGTCCGTGCACGGAGATCTTCTACGACCACGGCGAGCAGCACTTCGGGGGCCCGCCCGGGTCGCCGGACGAGGACGGCGACCGTTACATCGAGATCTGGAACCTGGTCTTCATGCAGTTCGACCGCCAGCCCGATGGCACCCTACTGCCGCTGCCGGCGCCCTGCGTGGATACCGGCATGGGTCTGGAGCGGCTCGCCGCGGTCCTGCAGCACGCGCATAGCAATTACGAGATCGACCTGTTCCAGGCGCTTATCGCGCGTGCCGCGGCGTTGACGGGCACCGACGACCTCGGCAACAAGTCGCTGCGCGTCATCGCCGATCACATCCGCGCCTGCAGCTTCCTCGTCGTGGATGGCGTGCTGCCATCCAACGAAGGACGTGGCTACGTGCTGCGCCGGATCATCCGCCGCGCCCTGCGCCACGGCTGGATGCTGGGCGTGCGCGCGCCGTTCTTCCACAAGCTGGTGGCGACGCTCGATGACGTGATGGGCGATGCCTACCCGGAGCTGCGCGCCGGACGCGGCGTGGTGGAGCGTGCGCTCGAGGCCGAGGAGCGGCGGTTTGCCGAGACCCTGGACGCCGGCATGCGCATCTTCGACGAGGTGGCGCGCGGCAGCACCGGCCATATCCGTGGCGCGGACGCGTTCCGTCTCTACGATACCTACGGCTTCCCCGTCGACCTGACCGCCGATATCGCACGGGAACGCGGCCTGGAGGTCGACATGGCGGGCTTCGACGCCGCCATGCAGCAGCAGCGCGAGACGGCGCGGGCGGCAGGACGTTTCACGGCCAGTGGCGGGCTGCCGGCGGACCTCGTGGCGCGGCTCGAACCCACCGTGTTCGACGGCTACGCCACGTTGCAGTGCGGTGGCCTGGAAGTGGTGGCGATGCTGCGCGATGGCCGGCCGGTCGATGCCATCGAGGCCGGCGACGAGGCGGTGGTCTTCCTCGACCGCACGCCGTTCTATGCGGAGTCCGGTGGCCAGGTTGGCGACACCGGCGAGCTGGACGAGCAGGGCGTACGCTTCACGGTCGCCGATACGCGCAAGTACGCGGGCCAGTACCACGGCCACGCCGGTACCCTGCGCGAGGGCACGCTGCGCGTCGGCGATCGCGTGCTGGGTGCGGTGGATGCCGCGCGCCGCGCCACCATCCTGCTCAACCACAGCGCGACGCACCTGCTGCACGGCGCGCTGCGTGAACGCCTGGGGACGCACGTGGCACAGAAGGGTTCGCTGGTCGCGCCGGACCGTCTGCGCTTCGATTTCTCGCATTTCCAGCCGCTGGACCCGGCCGAACTGGCAAGCGTCGAGCGCCGCGTCAACGAGGAGGTCCGTGCCGACCATGCCGTGGACATCCGCGAGATGGACATGCAGGCCGCGATCGACCAGGGCGCCATGGCGCTGTTCGGCGAGAAGTACGGCGAGCGGGTGCGCGTGGTCACCATGGGCGATTCCGTCGAGCTCTGCGGCGGGACGCATGTGCTGCGCACCGGGCAGATCGGTCTGGTCAAGCTGGTGTCCGAGGGCGGCGTGTCGTCGGGCGTGCGCCGCATCGAGGCGCTCACCGGCCAGGCCGCGCTCGACCACGTGGAGCGCGAGGAGCAGCGGCTGGCCGACGCGGCGCGGATGCTCGGCGGCACCGCGGCCGAGGTCGGCGACAAGCTGCGCGCCTTGCTCGATCGCCAGAAGCGGCTGGAGCGCGAACTCGATTCGATCAAGGCGCAGGCCGCGGCGGGCGCGACCGCGTCACTGGCGTCGGTGGCGGTCGAGGTCCAGGGCATCCGTGTCCTGGCCGCTCGCCTGGAGGGGCTCGATCCCAAGGCCCTGCGCGAGGCTGTGGACCGCCTCAAGCAGCAGCTGGGGGCCTCGGTCGTGCTCCTGGCCGGCGCCGAGGGCGGTCGCACGTCGCTCGTTGCAGGCGTGGGCGGGGCGGCCGCCGGGCGCGTCAATGCGGGCGAGGTGGTGGCGCACGTGGCGGGCCTGATCGGCGGCAAGGGCGGCGGCCGCGGCGACATGGCCCAGGGAGGGGGAGAGGACTCGCCCGCCCTGGTCGCCGCGTTGCGGGACCTGCCTGGCTGGATCGGGACGAAACTTTCGTAAAGGGTGACCGGGGTCCATGACTTCTGGGCCGGACCGTGGGTCGTCCCAGTCGCTATGATGCATCTCGTTTGCCCGCGGTCAGGACAGCGCCGGCACGCCGGTGCCCTGCTCAAGAACTGGTCACCCCCCACGGGCAGACCGATGGAGAAACTCCCGGATGTTGATTTTGACCAGAAGGGTCGGCGAGACCCTGATGATTGGTGATTCCGTCACCGTGACCGTGCTCGGCGTCAAGGGCAACCAGGTACGCATCGGCATCACGGCGCCCAAGGATGTCGCCGTGCACCGCGAAGAAATCTACCAGCGCATCCATCGGGATGACGATGGCGGCGAAGCCCTGGAAGGCGACGACACCGCGACCTGAGTTTGCCGGGATGGTTGCGAGCCGCTATCCTCTGCACGCCGCGTCGTTCAGCACGCGGCGGTTCGATGTTCCGGAGAGTTGCCCGAGCGGCCGAAGGGGCTCCCCTGCTAAGGGAGTATGGGGTCAAAAACTCCATCGAGGGTTCGAATCCCTCACTCTCCGCCAATGCCTCTAAGACCTTGATCAATAACGGGTTTTAGAGCGTTGATGGTTTGATGCTGTTGGACACTTGGTTGGACAACAACCATGCGTCTACGCCATCACCTTGTCCGCCATTCAAGTGGCGTCTTTCACTTTCGCCTGGTGGTCCCTGCTGACCTGCGGGAAGACCTGCGGCTGCGTGTGATCAAGCGGTCTCTCCGCACCCACGATGCCCATGCGGCCCTTGTCGGGGCACTTGGCTTGTCGGCTCGGTATGCTCGGCTCTTCGCAGGGCTGCGAGACGACCCAATGGCGCGCGACATCTTCGACGTGGACGGCTGGCTTGCAGGCGACCTGTCCAAGACGGCCCGTCGCTACACGCTCGATGCCGAGCGAGGAGTCGTGCAGAC
>DATINB010000291.1:0-1608 GCA_035474775.1 Luteimonas sp. | reverse complement strand
GCGGTATCCCAGACGCGCAGCTGTGCGAATACCTCCGTGGCGCGCGCGCGGGTCGACCACCCACGCAACGCGCGCCACGCCGGCAGCGCCGGCTCCACCGCGAAGCAGACTTCGCCACGGTGGCGTCGCTCGCCGGCGGCGACCGCGGCGGTGATCCGATCGAGCGTCGTCGCCGGGAACCGGCGCGCCGACGACGGAGCAAACAGGTGTCGCAGCAGGCGGCCCACGTCCCAGGCCATCACCAGCTCCCCGAGGCGCCACCGCCTCCGCTCGAGCCGCCGCCACCGGACCAGCCACCTCCGCCTCCGCTGGATCCTCCCCAGCCGCCCCCACCGAAGCCGCCCCATCCGCCCCCGCGCGCGAACGCCCCCGCCGGCGCGCGCGCAAGTCCGAACAGGAAGGCCATTACGGCCACCGCCGCACTCAGCCCGCCCAGTGCGGACAGCAGCCAGACCGTCCAACCCGCGGCACCGCCGGTGAACACGCCGCGCAACACGACCGGCAGGGGCGTGGACATGCGGCGCGCCACGCCGGCCACGACGAACCCGGCCACCAGCGCGAACGCCCAGTCGCGGCTGCGGGTGCCGGTGCCCATTGCCGCGCGCCGGCCCTCGCCCGCGTCGCCGCCGCGGTATTCGGCGAGCGCAGCCGGCAGCGGCTCGCCGTCGACCAGCCGGACGATCGCCGCGGTGGCGTCGACGAGCCCGCCCCCGTAGTCGCCCTCGCGGAACCGCGGCGCCATGTATTCCTGGATCACGCGGCCCGCGGTGACGTCCGGGATCGCGCCTTCCAGGCCATAGCCGGGCTGGATGCGCACGCGCCGGTCGTCCTTCGCCACCACCACCAGCACCGCGTCGTCGATGCCGGCGCGACCCAGTTTCCACGCGTCGAACACGCGCTGGGTGTAGGCCTCGATCGACTCGGGCTGGGTGCTTGCCACCATCAGCACCTGCAGCTGGCTGCCCTTGCGCCGTTGCAGGGCCAGGGCCTGCTGCTCGAGATGGCGACGCTGCGCGGCGTCGAGGGTGCCGGTGGTGTCGACGACCGGTCCATCGAGTGGCGGAATGGCGACCCCTGCCTGCGCCCACGCCAGCGGCGCCAGCAGGAGCAGCAGCACGACGGCCATCCAGTGCCGCGTCGGCCACGCAACGGCCGGACGGACGCGCTGCAGGAGGGCGTGCATCGGCGCGGGCGCGAGGGTCAGCCTGCCGGCGGCGCGACCGGGGTCGGCGCAGGGGGCTCGGGCGTGGCGGGTGCGGGCCTGGGGGTCGCAGGCGTGGCGACCGGCCGCGGCACCGGCTCGGTCGGGCGCGCCGCCCCGAAGTCGATGCTGGGCGCACGCTGGATCTCGCGCTCGTTTTCCACCGTAAAGTTCGGCTTGCGGTCGTGGCCGAACATCATCGCCACCAGGTTCTGCGGAAACGAACGGATGTAGGTGTTGTAGTCCTGCACCAGCTGGATGTAGCGGCCGCGCGCCACGGCGATGCGGTTCTCGGTGCCTTCCAGCTGCACCTGCAGGTCGCGGAAGGACTGGTCGGCCCTGAGCGTCGGGTAGTTCTCGGTCACCACCAGCAAGCGCGACAGCGCGCTCGACAGCTCGCCCTGCGC
>DATINB010000290.1:0-2140 GCA_035474775.1 Luteimonas sp. | reverse complement strand
CATCGCCGGGCATACCCATGGCGGGCAGATCGACCCCTGGCCCCTGCGCACCCAGCCATCGCCCTTCCTCGCGCGCTCGCACCGACTGAAATGGCACGTCCGCGACACGGCCGGGCGCGACCTGTTCGTGTCGCCGGGCATCGGCACCAGCATCCTGCCGATGCGCCTGGGCGTGCCGCCGGAGATCTCGCGCCTGACCCTGCGCACGGCACCCACGCCTTCCGCGCCGGTGCGATCGCCCTAGGCCAGGCCGCGCCACCCGGGCACGCGGCGCACCGTGGCGTTCACCCTGACGCAGCGACGCCGAATGCCACCACGCCGAGTGCGAACAGCGCGCTCAGCGCATGCACCAGCGGATGGTGCACGCGCAGCCAGATGAACTGCCCGACCAGGCGCACGGCCCAGAACAGCGCCATGCCGCCGAGCAGCGCACGTCCGAGCGGCGAGGACCCCAGCGGGCCGGGAAACGCCACACACATTGCCGCGACGCCCGCGAACACCACCACCAGCTGCAGGTTGGCGATCTGCAGGATGGCGCGGTTGGGTCGGGTGGTGGCCCGAAGCGATGCCGGCCAGTTGAACAGGCGCCAGAACGCCAGGTGGAACAGGGCGAACCCGGCGCTGTGCACCGCGCAGATCCAGATCCACCCGGCCTGGCTCATGCCTGCGGCGTCGGTGGCGGGTCAGGCCGCTTCGCGCCGCGCCGGCAGCATCGCCAGGTCGTGGAATGACGCCGCCCGCAGCGCGTGGACATCGAAGTCGTCGACCGAGATGGCATCCAGGGTGATGGCCCGCAGTTCTTCCAGCTGCACGCGCTCGGCCACCGTGATCCAGCCTTCGCGCACGCCCTCGTCGAGCTGCGTGGCGAAATCGAGCGATTCGATGTCGCTGTTCTTGAGCGCCTTCAGGAACTTGCGCTCGACGGGCTCGGCAGCCACCACCTTGGGCAGCGACGCATGCACGCGCCCGGCGGGGTTGGTCTCGCACGGGGTCAGGAACACGCCTTCGGCCAGCCGGTCGCGCGATTCGGACGGATTCATCAGCAACGAGGCGACGCGATGGCCGAGTCGGTCGCTCGGCGCCTCGGCGCGACGACCCCACGGAAACACCAGCACCCACAGCAGCCAGCCCACCGGACGGATCGGGAAGTTGCGCAACGCCGCCGACAGCGCCAGTTCGATCTTGTGCACGCTGTCGTGGAACGCCCAGGCCAGCAGCGGCTGGTCGCCGACCGGCGCGCCTTCGTCGTGGTAGCGCTTGATCATCGCGCTGGCCATGTACAGGTGGCTCAGCACGTCGCCGAGACGGCCGGAGAGCGATTCCTTGAACTTCAGCTTGCCGCCCACCATCAGCATCGAGACATCGGCCACCAGCGCCAGGTTGGCCGAGTAGCGGTCCATCTTGCGGAAGAAGCGTCGCGTGTAGTCGTCGCCCGGGGCCTTG
The DNA here is from genome assembly GCA_035474775.1 of Luteimonas sp. Lineage (GTDB taxonomy): Bacteria > Pseudomonadota > Gammaproteobacteria > Xanthomonadales > Xanthomonadaceae > Luteimonas. Next base: position 697 of record DATINB010000290.1, on the reverse strand, counting down.
CCGATGCGCGCGCCGGTGAGTCCGTACCAGAACGACCGCACCGCGTTGGAGAACGCGAACCCGATGTGTCCGAACAGGTTGTGGTCGAATTCGTCGAGGCCGGCGCGTGCGTCCGGGTTCTGCGCCGCGCGCATCTCCTTGAGCACCCACGGATGGCAGAGGATCGCGCCCTGGCCGAAGATCAGCAGGCTGCGCGTCATGATGTTGGCGCCTTCGACGGTGATGCCGATCGGCGAGGCCTGCCAGCCGCGCCCGAGATAGTTCTTCGGGCCCAGGATGATGCCCTTCCCGCCATGGACGTCCATGGCGTCGCCGATGATCTCGCGGGCCATGGTGGTGCAGTGGTACTTGGCGATCGCGGAAGGCACCGCCGGCTTCTCGCCGCGGTCCACCGCTGCCGCCGTGGCCTGCGCCAGTGCGCTGGTCACGTAGGCCTTACCGCCGATGCGCGCCAGCGCTTCCTCGACGCCTTCGAAGCGCCCGATCGACAGGCCGAACTGCTTGCGGATGCGCGCATAGGCACCGCTGACCACCGCCGCCGACTTGCCGCCGCCGCTGGACGTCGAGGGCAGGGTGATCGAGCGGCCGATGGACAGGCATTCGTTGAGCATCTGCCAGCCGCGGCCAGCCAGGTCTTCGCCGCCGATCAGCTGCGACAACGGGATGAACACGTCGGTGCCGCGCACCGGGCCGTTCT
>DATINB010000289.1:0-5770 GCA_035474775.1 Luteimonas sp. | reverse complement strand
GGCGAGTCGCAGTAGGCCACCGCCACGCCGCGCTGGAATTCCGGCATCAGGATGATCTTCACCGGGTCGTCGGGCACCGTCACCAGGTCCCTGGCCCGCACGAAACGGGTGGCTTCGGCGAGGGTGTACTTCGCGTAGTCGACGACCTCGTCGCGCCCGGGCTTGTCGCGGTTGGCCAGGTCCAGCGCAGCCTCGATCGCCGCCTGGCGTTGCGCCTCGGAAGGCGTCGCCGGCAGCGCCGGCGCGCCGGGCCGGTCGGCGAGCACCGTCCGCGCGACCGCGTACATGTCCTGGCGGACCCGGGCGAGTTCATCGACGGCGCGCGTGCGGATCTCCGCGCGTGTCAGCGAGGCGTTGAGGGAGAACCGGAGCTTCTCGTCGTAGCGCCGGGCCCCGATGCGGAACTCGCCGCGCGCGTTGGGGACCAGCGTGCCGTCGAGCCAGGCCTGGTGTTCGTCGACGGCCTTGCGCAGGGTCGCGATCGACGCATCGAGCCGCGCGCGGTCCGCGCCGGTGAGCGACGCGGCGTTGGGCGTGATGAAGCCGTCGACCAGGCTCAGCAGGCCCTTGTTCTGCCTGGCGACGGTCTCGGCATGCGTCCGCGGCACGCGCGCGGGGTCCAGGTTCGCGCGCGCCTGCGCGAGCAGGCGTGGAATCTTCTCCATGCGTGCCGACGCGGCCATCAGGCGCTGCGGCATCGGCGCGAAGTCGCGCGCCATCAGGTTGTAGATGGCGCCGCCTGCCAGTCCGCTGTACACCTGCGGATCCCACGCCCAGCCCTGCATCGTCTCGAGGTCCCACAGCGAGCCGCGCAGCTGGTTGCGCAGGATCAGCGCGTCGACCTGGTTCTCGCGGGACAGTCGCGCCGTGTCAAGTGCGTCGAGCTCCGCCAGCATGGCGCGGCTCCAGTCCGCGGCGGCCTGGCGCCCGGCCGCGCTCAGGTCGTCGAGTTCGGCGTCGAACCGGTGGTCGCCGATCTGCGTGGCCGATACGGGGCTCAGCGCCAGGCCCTCGTCCAGATAGCGCGCCGACAGGCGTGCGAAGGCCGTGTCCTGCAGCCCCGGGGTCGCGGCGACCGGCGCCGGCGGGGCGTGCGTGGACGGGGCGGGCGTCTGGCACGCGGCCAGCGCCAGCGTGAGCATGGAGACGGCGATCAGCGAACGCGACATGTCGGCTACCGGTGGGAGTGTCCGACAAGGGTAGCCGCGCGGGCGGACCCGCGCGTGCGCCGGAAGGCAGGGGGCGCGGTCCGCGTCGTCCTACCAGCCCATGTACTGGCCGCCGTTGGCGGACAGGTTGGCGCCGGTGATCCAGCTGGCTTCATCGGGAATGAAGAACCCGACCGCATAGGCGATCTCGTCCGGATTGCCGAGCCGGCCGGTGGGGATCTGCGCGACGATCTTGGCGCGCACCTCTTCCGGTACCGCCATCACCATGTCGGTGCCGATGTAGCCCGGCGACACGGTGTTGACGGTGATGCCGAAGCGCGCGTTCTCCTGCGCCAGCGAAATGGTGAACCCGTGCATGCCGGCCTTGGCCGCCGCGTAGTTGGCCTGCCCGTACTGGCCCTTCTGGCCATTGATGGAACTGATCTGGATGATCCGGCCCCACTTGCGCTCGCGCATGCCCTCGATCACCGGGCGGGTGACGTTGAACACCGAGTTGAGGTTGGTGTTGATCACCTCGCCCCACTGGGTCGCGGTCATCTTGTGGAAGGTTCCGTCGCGGGTGATGCCGGCGTTGTTGACCAGGATGTCCACCGGCCCGAGCCGCGATTCCACCTCGCGGACCATCGTCTCGGCGTCTTCGGGCGTCGAGACGTCCCCCCGTGCCAGCGCGATCTCGTGGCCGGCGGCCTTCATCTGCGCCTGCCACTCGTGGGCCCGGGCCTCGTTGCGGTAATTGGTGGCGACCCGGTGTCCGCTTTCGGCGAGCCGGCGGCAGATCGCCGTGCCGATGCCGCCGGTGCCGCCGGTGACCAGTGCAACGCGTACCGTCATGTGCCGTCTCCTCTTGCCCGCTGACAGGCAGGCGTCGGGGGCAGTCTAGTGGGCGTCGCGATCAACGCCGTTGTGCAATGCGGCGACCGGCAGCGCGCCACGGGGGATGCGCGACGGGTCGAAGGCCTCCAGCGCCTGTGCGAGCGGCGCGCCACGGGCATCGGCCAGTGCGTGCCCATCCTGCCCGAGTGCCCGCCACGCCAGCCGCAGCGCCGTCCGTGGCGAAGACGCATCGACCGCCATCGAGGCCAGCGACTTGGACAGCTTGCGGCCGTCGGCATCGAGCAGCAGCGGGAGGTGCGCGTAGCACGGCGTCGGCAGGCCGAGCGCTGCCTGCAGCAGCATCTGCCGTGGCGTGGACGCCAGCAGGTCTGAGCCGCGCACGACCTGCGTCATGCCCTGCTGGGCATCGTCCACCACGACCGCCAGCTGGTACGCGAACCAGCCATCCGCGCGGCGCAGCACCACGTCGCCGATCGTGGTGGAAACGTCCTGTTCGACGCGGCCATGCAGCGCATCGTCGAAGGCGACCACGCGGCCGTGGGCCACGCGCAGACGGATCGACGGGTCGCGACGGTGCGCGCCGGGCGCGCATGCCCTGTGCACGCCGCCGGCCGCGGCCACATCGGCCCGGCTGCAATGGCAGGCGAACGCCTTGCCTTCGTCGAGCAGCCGTTCCAGCGCCGCGGCGTACAGGGCCGAGCGCCGGCTCTGGCGGGCCACCGGGCCGTCGGGCACGAAGCCGAAGGCCTTCAGCGTGTCGAGCTGGTGCCGGGTTGCGCCGGGCACCTCGCGTGGCGGGTCCAGGTCCTCGATGCGCAACCACCATTCGCCGCCGGCACTGCGCGCCATGAGCCAGCTGCCGAAGGCCGCCAGCAACGAGCCCAGGTGCAGCGGACCGGTGGGCGAGGGCGCGAAACGTCCGCGCGGACAGGACGTGCCCTGGTCCAGGGGCGACCGCCCGCCCGCGTCGGCGCGGCTATTCGAAGTCGTAGTTCATCTCCGGGCCGGAGCCCGCGAGGAAGTGCCCTTCGACGTAGTCGACGCCGCTGCTGAACAGGATCGACATGCTGGCGGCGTCGGGCACGAACTCGGCGACCGTCTGGATGCCGAGTTCGCGCGCCTTGCCGGCGATCTCGCGGATGCGCTGCTGGTTGTCGGCGTTGCGCGGCAGGTCCTCGATGAAGCTGCGGTCGATCTTGAGCAGGTTCGGCTTTAGGTGCGCCAGCAGCTGGAACGAGTCCAGCCCGGCGCCGAACTGCTCGAGTGCGATGCGGCAGTCGAGCCGCCCGATCGCCGCGGCGAAATCCTGCGCGGCCTTGAGGTGGGTGAAGACCTTGGCCTCCGGAAGCTGGAGCACGATGTACTCGCCGGGCACCCCGTGCGCGGTGAGCTGTTCGCCGATGTAGCGGCTCAGGCTGTCGTCGTTGAGCGACGACTGGCTGACCTTGACCAGCAGCGTGGTCGGCCGCCCGGCGCGGATGCGCTGCCCGATCACGGCGATGGTGTGGCCGATCACGTAGCGGTCGATCTCCCACAGCAGGCCGTGTTCCTCGGCGATCTGCAGGAAGGTCAGCGGGCGCACCAGCTCGCCGTCTCCGGCATTGAGGCGCAGGAAGGTCTCGTAGACCGGCCCGGTGTCGCCCTGCAGGCTGATCACCGGCTGGTAATGCAGCACGAAACCCTCGTTGTCGAGTGCGTCGCGCAGCCGCGACACCCAGGCCTGCACGTGTTCCTCCTCGGCGCGGTCCACGGCGCTCGGGTCGAAGAGTTCGAAGCGGTTGCCGCCGACGCCGGTGGACGACTGCACGCCCTCGCTGGCCTTGGCCAGGACCTGGCTGACGCTGGCGATCTTCTCGCCGATCTGCACGCCGCCGATGCTGGTGGTGATCACGCTGGAGCGCGCGCCGATCGGGAACACGTGCGACGCGAACGCCTCGCGGATGCGTTCGGCCATCTCGGCGGTCCCGGCGTGGTCGCTGCCGCGCACCAGCACGGCCAGCGTGTGTTCCGAGAATCGCGCCGCCACCGCGTCGGCATCGCCGATCGCCGCCTGCAGGCGTGCGCCCATCGCCGCCAGCATGCCGTCCGCCGAGTCCAGGCCGATGTCCTGCAACAGGCGCTGGTAGTGGTCGGGTTCGATCAGCAGCAGGCCATGCTGGCCGTGGTTCTGCGCGGCATCGTCGACCACGTCCTCCAGCGCGCGCAGGAAGGTCGGCCGGTTGAGCAAACCGGTGACCTGGTCGCGCTGGCGCAGCTCCTCGATCTCCAGCGCCAGTTCCGGATCGAGGTCCTGGCGGCGGAACACCACCTGCAGGCAGGCCTCGCCTTCGTACAGCGCCGGGGTGAACTCCATCGACGCCGGGAACGCGTTGCCGTTGACGTCGCGCGCCTCCAGCTCGTAGCGCGGGGGCGGCGGCTCGCCGCGTCCGAGGTCCTTGAGCAGCTGCTTGAAGCCCTCGACATGCTGCGAGGCCACCATGTCCAGCAGCGACATGCCCTCGACGTCCTCGAACTCCTCGTAGCCGAACATCTCCAGGTACGCCGCGTTGGCGCGGATGTGCATGCCCTCGTGGATGTAGGCGATCGGCTCGCGCGAGGAATCGATCAGCGCGTCGCAGCGGCGTTCGGTCTCGCGCACGCGGGCCTCCAGCCGCCGCAGCGCGCGCCGTGCCTCCAGGTCGGCCCATTCCTCGCGGACCGCGGTCAGCAGCAGCTGCGATCGGTGGCGCAGCGCGATGCGACGCACACCGGCGGTGAGCGCCTCGGTGAAGCTGGCTTCGTCGATGGCGTCGGCGATGGCCATCACCGGCAGGTCCTTGGCGCTCGCGGCGACCTGCTGCAACACCTCGGCAAGCGGGATGCCCGCCGACTGCTGGGCGACCCGCACCAGGTCGATCGGCTGCGTGGCCAGCATCGTGCCGAGCTCCTGGGCCGACTCCGGGCGGAGCGGCCGGACCGCGATCCCGGCGTTGCGCAGGGTGCTGACCATGGCCTCCGCGGCGTCGACGCTGTCGTCGACGATCATCAGGCGCAGTGCTTGCTCGAGGCTCTTGGCCATTCGCTGTGGGTCTCCGGGAAGCGGGCCTTATGCCATGCGGTGGCGCGGGCCGTCCATCGTGGGCGGTTCAAAGCGGGCGCTTGGACGCCTCTCCGGCCACTTCGCGCACCAGTTTCGGAACCAGGTAGCCGGGCAGCGCGGCGCGCAGTCCCGCATGCAGGGACAGCGCACGGGCGTCGTCGACCTCGAAGTGCGCGGCACCGGCGACGCGATCCAGCTGATGCAGGTAGTACGGCAGTACGCCGCAGGCGAAGCCGCGCTCGGCCAGCTCCACCTGCGCCTGCAGGGTATCGTTGACCCCTGCCAGCAACACCGCCTGGTTGAGAACGGTGGCCCCCGCGTCGCGCAGTGCCGACACCGCCGCCGCCACGCTGGCGTCGAACTCGTTGCCGTGGTTGGCATGCACCACCACCACCACCGGCCAGGGCAGCGCGCGCAGCCAGGCCAGCAGGCCGGCATCGACGCGCTCGGGCAGCACGATCGGCAGCCGCGAATGGATGCGCAGGCGACGCAGGTGGGCGATGCCGCGCAGCCGGCCGGTGAGCTCGGCGAGCTTCGTGGTGGCCAGTGACAGCGGGTCGCCGCCGGACAGGATCACCTCGCTGATGGACGCATCGCCGGCGATGGCCTCCACGGCACCCTGCCAGCTGGCCGCCGCCGCGGTCTCCTCCGCATACGGGAAATGGCGGCGGAAGCAGTAGCGGCAGTG
>DATINB010000288.1:0-2208 GCA_035474775.1 Luteimonas sp. | reverse complement strand
AGCTCCGCGCTAGCTCCGCGCTAGCTCCGCGCCACCCTGCGCCAACCCCGCCCGGCCCTGCGCTAACCCCGCGCCGACCCTGCGCCATCCCCGCGACAAACCCCGCGACAACCCTACGCTAACCCTGCGCGAACCGCACCGCCGCCACCGGTGCGAGGTCGCGCGACACGGCGGCCCATGATTCACCGGCATCGCTGCTGACCCACAGCCCGCCGGTCGTCGAGGCCATGGCCAGCGTGCGGCCGTCCGGGGTGACGGCCAGGCCGTGGCGGTAGACGAGGTGGAAGGCGTGGGATTGCGGCAGCCCGTCGCCGAAGGCCTGGAAACTGGCGCCGCCGTCGTCCGTGCGCGTGACGACCATGCGGCCGTCCACCGGGATGCGCATCGCATCGGCCTGTGCCGGCGCGAACCATGCGCGCTGCCGGTTCGTCGGGTCGCAGGCGACGGCAAATCCGAAACCCGAGGGCGCAGGCGGTGGGATGGGCTGCCAGCGCTGCGCGCCATCGGTCGAGCGGTAGATGCCGCAATGGTGCTGCACCCACAACGCGTCCGGCGCGGCGGCGCACTGCACCATGCAGTGCGGGTCCTGGATGTTGCCGTCCTCCGTGCGCTCCTCGGGCATGAAATTGGCGCGCATGCCGCGAGCCGTCAAGGCCCACTGCGCGCCAGCGTCGAAGCTCTGCCACACGCCGCCGCACGAGATGGCCACCGTCAGGTGCCGCGCGTCGCGCGGGTCGACCAGCACCGAATGCACGCCGGCGTGGTCGTAGCCGCCGCCGAACCATTCGCGCCGGCCGGGTTGCTCCCACAGCGAGGAGACCAGTTGCCAGCTGGCGCCGCCATCCGTCGAGCGAAACAGCCCGGCCGGGATGCAGCCGGCCCACAGCTCGCCCGGCGCATCGGCGCCGCCGGTGGCGAGTTCCCAGACCACGTCGACGCTCCAGGGCGTCGGGTCGTCGGCCCAGGGGCCTTCGGTCGGCTTGGCGGGAAACGCCGGGGCCGCCACCTCTTGCCAGTGCGCGCCCTGGTCCAGGCTCTTGTGCAGCTTCACGCCGAAGTGGCCCAGCCGCAGCGCGCAGTACCAGGCGCCGTCGCGCGGGTCGGCCAGCACCTGGGTCACGGGCTCGCCCGCGAAATGCAGGGAATCGATGCGCCAGTCGGCCTGCTGGCCGCGCACGACCACCAGGCCCTTGCGGGTTCCGATCAACAAGATGTGCATGGGTTCCTCATCCTCCGGTCAGCGCCTGCACCACCAGCACGCGGTCACCGGCGGCGAGCGGCTGGTCCAGCCGGTGGCGCTCGCGCACCATCTGCTCGTTCACGAACACGGCGACATGCTTGCGCACGTCGCGCTGGTCGTCGAATACATAGCCGGCCAGCGCAGGGGCGGCAGCCAGGGCCGCTTCGAGCGCGTCGCGCAGCGAACCCGCTGCCACTTGCTGCGCAGCGCAATCCACGTGTCGGCGCAGGCTGGCTGCGAATTCCACGCGGACCGTGGCGCCGGCGTCGGCGGTCGAAGGGGTCGGCATGCGCGGCATTGTGCGAGCCCGCACGCGGGAGGGTCAAGAAGCACGGCCAGCGCCCCAGGTTTGTATACGCAGGAGCTGAATGGTGCGGCTGGGAACCGCCCGCCTCGCTCGGTGACCGCCGATGCTGCGCGCTGCCTAAACAGCAGGCAGCCGAAGCGCAACCCGCATGGGCGCTGGCCCGGCGCGCCCCCGTCCCGCAGCTGTCCCCAGCGATATCCACAGGCGGCTGGGACAACTATGCAGGCCCGCACCATGGTCGCCAGGCACCGGCCACATGGCCGACGCTGCCGCGACGCCCGAGGGTCTCAGCTTTCGCAGTCCGCCACCCGGTCCCAGCTGAACCGGTTCTTGCCAGTGTTCTTGGCCACGTACATGGCGGCATCCGCACGCGCCAGCAGCACCGCGTCGTCGCTGCCGTGCTGCGGGAACAGCGCCGCGCCGATGCTGGCCGACACGTTCACGACCTGGTGCTCGAGCTCGAACGGCGTGGCGAGCGCGAGGATGATCTTGGCGGCCACGGCCTCGCAGTCCTGCGGATGGGCCAGCGTGGCCAGCACGACGCCGAACTCGTCGCCCCCCAGGCGCGCCACCGTGTCCTCGGCGCGGATGCACGATTCCAGGCGGCGAGCCGTCTGCTGCAGCAGTTCGTCGCCGACCGCATGGCCGTGCACATCGTTGA
>DATINB010000287.1:0-4184 GCA_035474775.1 Luteimonas sp. | reverse complement strand
TCACAGGTCGCGGGCCAGGCGCTGTATCTGGACGATCTGTTCTCTTTCTTCGAGATCCAGCCTGAGATCGTGCCACCGGAGAATCCGATTCCGTTCCCTGTGCCGATCCAGCGCGGCTTCGTGTTCGAGAACGTCGGCTTCCGCTACCCCGATGCGTCGAAATGGGCGCTCCGCCACCTGGATTTCGAACTGCGCGCCGGGGAGGTGCTGGCACTGGTCGGCGAGAACGGCGCCGGCAAGACCACGCTGGTCAAGCTGCTGGCGCGCCTGTACGACCCCGACGAGGGCCGGATCCTGCTCGATGGCCGCGACCTGCGCGACTACGACCTCGACGACCTGCGCGCCAACATCGGGGTGATCTTCCAGGACTTCGTGCGCTACCACCTGACCGCGGCGGAGAACATCGGCGTGGGCCAGATCGACGCCATGGACGATCGCACCCGCGTGGAGGCCGCGGCCCGCCGGGCCATGGCCGACGCGCTGATCCGCGGGCTTCCGGACGGCTACGATCAGGTCATCGGGCGGCGCTTCAAGTCCGGCGTGGATCTCTCCGGCGGGCAGTGGCAGAAGATCGCCATCGCGCGCGCGTACATGCGCGACGCACAGGTGATGATCCTCGACGAGCCGACCGCCGCGCTCGATGCGCGCAGCGAATTCGAGGTGTTCCAGCGCTTCAAGGAGCTCTCCGACCGGCGCAGTGCGGTGCTGATCTCGCACCGATTCTCCAGCGTGCGCATGGCCGACCGCATCCTGGTGCTGGAAGGTGGGCGCATCGAGGCCAGCGGCACGCATGTGGAACTGATGGCGCAGGCCGGCCGCTACGCCGAGCTGTTCGAGCTGCAGGCCGCCGGCTACCGCTGAGGCGCGTGCCCGGCCCGCAACGCGCATCGCAGCACGCGATCCAGCGCCGGGGCACAATCAGGCACACGCCCGCCCCCTCGACCGGAGATCCCCCATGCCCCGTCCGCAGATCTTCGCGTTCCACCTCGCTCTCGCATGCGGCCTGCTGGCGCCTGCCTCCGGCGAAGCCGCGACCCCACGGACGCGCGTCTCCGAGGTGGCGCCGGCGCCGGATCCGGCAAGCGCGACCTACCCCAGCGCGCTCGGCGACTACCAGGTCGACACGCTGGCCAGCGGGTTGGTCAATCCCTGGGGCCTGGCATTGTTGCCGGACGGCAGCATGCTGGTCACCGAGCGACCGGGCCGGCTGCGCCGTGTCTCCGCGGCGGGCGCGCTGTCCGAGCCGATCACCGGCGTGCCCCAGGTCTGGGCATCCGGCCAGGGCGGCCTGCTCGACGTCGCCCTGTCGCCCGATTTCGCGACCGACCAGCGCATCTTCCTGAGCTACGCGGAGGCCGGTCCCAACGCCACGGCCGGCACGGCCGTGGCGCGCGCCACGCTGGGCGCCACGTCGTTGAGCAACGTGGAGGTGATCTTCCGCCAGGAGCCGAAGCTGACCGGCGGCAACCACTTCGGCTCGCGCCTGACCTTCGCACCCGACGGCAACCTGTTCGTCACCGTCGGCGAGCGGTTCGACCGGATCCGCGCGCAGCGGCTGGACGGGCTGCAGGGCAAGGTGGTGCGGATCGCGCCCGACGGCAGCATCCCGCGCAGCAATCCGTTCCGCACCCCGCGCATCAAGCGGGCGATCTGGAGCTATGGGCATCGCAACCCGCAGGCCGCGGCGATCGATCCGCGCACCGGGAAGTACTGGGAAGCCGAACACGGCCCGCAGGGCGGCGACGAGATCAACATCCCGCAGGCGGGCCGCAACTATGGCTGGCCGCTGACGTCGCACGGCGGCGAGTACGGGAGCGGCGCGCCCTACCCGGAGTGGATCGGGGAGACGGCGCCGGGCATCGAAGCCCCCATCCATGTCTGGGAGCAGTCGCCCGCGCTGTCGGGCATGGCGTTCCTGATCAACCAGCCCGCGTCGGCCTGGAACAACAGTCTCTTCCTGGGTGCGCTGGCGGCACAGCGGCTGATCCGGCTGACGCTCGACGGCGACGCCATCGTCGGCGAGGAGCGGCTCCTGCCCGAGCTCAACGCACGCATCCGCGACGTCCGCGTGGCGCCGGACGGCCGCCTGTACGTGCTCACCGACGCAGCCAATGGCCGCCTGCTGAGGATCACCCCGCCCGCGGGATGACCGCCTGCGCTAGAACAGCCCGGGCTGCGGGGATGCCGCGCCCGAGTAGTCCAGGCGCCCGTCGACGAGGCGGGCCGCCGGGGTGAACGGGTGCGCTTCGACACCGCGCGCCGTCAGGTGTCGGACGTCCCACCCGCGCGCCTTGAAATCGTCGGCCACCAGGCCGCGGTGGCACTGCCACCAGAGCGCCTCCGCGCACAGCATTGCGGTGGGCGCGCTGGAGGCCAGGGCTTCCAGCGCAAGCCGCCCCTCGGCATAGCCTGGCGTCTCCATGTAGTCGGCATAACCGCGAAAGCCGGCAGTGCGCCAGGCCAGGTTGCGCGAATCCCTGCGCGGCGCGCGGCGCCCCCCGAGCGAGGGCAGGTGCACATAGCCGATGCCGGCCGTCGCCAGGGCAGCCGCCATCGTCTCCGATTCGAAGTGCGGGTGCCGCCGGGATCCCGGGAAGCGCCGCACGTCGGCGATGGTGCCCACGTCGTGGCGCACCAGCACCTGCATGAAGGCCGTCCATGCCAGCGTTGAATGTCCCACGGTCCACAGGGTTCCGGCCATGCGGGCATCTTGCCCGCCCCCGGTGAAGCGACGTTGACGCCCGGGTCCGTACCCTCGCCGCTGCAACCGGATGGGCCGTGGCAATGAGCGAAGTACAGAGCGGACTCGCGCGCAGCGCACAGATCCTCGCGTTCCTGCTGAAATACCGTGGCGCCGGCGTCTTCACCGGGCTGGACCTGGATGCCGCCGCGGCGGACGCGCCCGCCATCGGCGACGAAGGCCGCCCGGAACAGTTCGTCGACGACCTGGAGGCACTGGGCCCGACCTTCATCAAGATCGGCCAGTCGCTTTCGACGCGGCCGGACATGGTGCCGCCTGCCTATCTCGCCGCGCTGGAGCGCATGCAGGACGACGTGGGCGCGGTGCCGTTCGATGCGATCCGCGCGCTGGTGGAGGGCGAGCTCGGCGTGCGCATCTCCAGCGCATTCGGCTCGTTCGACGAGCGCCCGCTGGGGACCGCCTCGCTGGCCCAGGTGCACCGGGCCACGCTCCGCGATGGCCGTGCTGTGGCGGTCAAGGTGCAGCGGCCGGACATCGAGGCGCAGATCCGCGCCGATCTCGACGTGCTGGCACAGCTGGCGCGCAGGGTGGATGGCAGCACGCGGGTCGGCCGGCGGCTGCACTTCGCGGACTGGGTCGGCGAATTCCGCAAGACCCTGCTCGCCGAACTCGACTACCGCACCGAGGCCGGCAACCTCGGACGGTTCGAGGACCACCTGCAGGCCTATCCGGACCTGTTCGTGCCGAGGCCGGTGCGCGACCTGACCTCGGCACGCGTGCTCACCATGGAGCTCGTGGAGGGCACCAAGGTCACCGACATCAGCGGCATCCGCCGCACCGAGCACGACCTCGGCGGGCTGGCCGCCACGCTCATGCGCGCCTATCTCGACCAGATGTTCGTGCACGGCGAGATCCATGCCGATCCACATCCCGGCAACCTGCTGCTCACCGCGGACAACCGGCTCGCCCTGCTCGACCTCGGCATGGTCGCGCACGTGCCCCCGGGGCAACGCGAGCGGATGCTCAAGCTGTTGTTCGCGGCCGTCGACGGCCGCGGCGAGGAGGTGGCGCGCGAGGCCATCGGGATCGGCACGCGGCTGGAGGATTTCGATGAAACCCGGTTCGAGCGCGAGGTCGCACAACTGGTGGCACGCTACGCCGCCAGCCGCAACGCGCGGCCGGCCGGCTACAGCCAGTCGGAAGGACGGCTGGTGCTCGAGCTGGTCCGCCTCGCGACGGCGTGCGACCTGCGCACGCCCCCGGAGTTGAGCCTGCTGGGCAAGACGCTGCTCAACCTCGAGCTGGTGGCGCGTTCCCTGGATCCCGGTCTCGACGTCAAGCAGGTGATCGAGGACCACCTGGAGAGCGTGATGGGTGCGCGGCTGCGCAAGTCGTTCTCGGCAGCCAACCTCGCCAGCGAGATGATGGAACTGCAGGGACTGCTGCGCGAATCGCCGCGCAAGATCGGCGACCTGCTGTCGCT
>DATINB010000286.1:0-1639 GCA_035474775.1 Luteimonas sp. | reverse complement strand
CGCCGCCGAGGCGATCGCCCGGCGTCGCCGAGAACTGCGCATCGCTGATCCCGATGCGTCCGCGCGTGCTGACGATGCCGCCGCGCTCGAGCAGGTCGTCGGCGATCTGCACCGCCGAGGTCAGCAGGCCGCCCGGGTTGCTGCGCAGGTCGAGCACCAGCCCGCGCAGCGACCCGCCGGCCTCGCCCAGCAGGCGCTGCAACGCCCGCTGGAAGTCGGCGGCGGTATCGGCCTGGAACTGGCTCACCCGGATGTAGCCGTAGCGCGGCTCAAGCATGCGTGCACGCACGCTCGCCACGCGGATCTTTTCCCGCGCGACGCGCACTTCGATGGGTTGCGCCGCGCCTTCGCGCAGCAGCGTGAGCTGCACGGTCGTCCCCGGCGCGCCGCGCAGCGGGCCGGCGCCCTCCTGGCTGGCCGGGGTCAGCGGCTTGCCGTCCACCGCGACGATGATGTCGCCGGAGCGCAGGCCGGCGCGCGCCGCCGGGGTCTCGTCGATGGCGGAAATGACCCGCACGCTGCCGTCGGGCATCGGCATCACCTCCACGCCGATGCCATCGTAGGCGCCGCTGGTGTCCTCCTCGAAGGCGTCGGCCGCCTGCCGCTCCAGGTAGGCGCTGTGCGGGTCGAGATCGAGCAGCAGGCCACGGATCGCCGACTGCATCAGCGCCTTGTCCTCGACCGGGTCCACGTACGCCTCGCGGACCGCGTTGTAGACGCCCACCAGGCGACGGATCTCGGCCAGCGGCACGCGCGTCGACGCGCTTTCGCTGGCGTCGGGATCGTCACTGGACGCGACCCCGTCCTGGCGCTCGCGTGCGTCGCCGCCGTCCTGTCCCGGGCCCGGCACCGGGGCAGCCGGCACGGGCGTGGCCGGGGCGGGCGCTGCCGGTGGCGGGGTCTCCGTCGCGGGCGGTGCCTGGGGCGGTGGCTGCACCTGGGCCATGGTGGGCGCGGACAGGGACAGCAGGCTCGCGATCGCGAGCGTCGACAGGCATGCGCGCATGCGGCAACTCCGGGGAAGGGGCATGGCCCGGCTACGTCGTGCCGGCGCAGGCCATGGCGGATTATCGCCGGGCACCGGAAGGTTTGGTGAATCCGGCCGCGTCAGCGACGCTGCAACCAGCTGCCCGGATCGACCGGCTGGCCATTGCGGCGCAGTTCGAAATACAGGCCCGGCCGGCCCTGGCCGCCAGAATTGCCGACGTTGGCGACCGCGTCGCCACGCTTGATCCGCTCGCCGGGGTCGCGCAGCAGTGCGTCGTTGTGCGCATACAGGCTCATGTAGCCGTTGCCGTGGTCGACGATCAGGATCAGTCCATAACCGGTCATCCATTCGGCGAACACGACCGTTCCATCGGCGACGGCGGCGACGCTGGTGCCCGCCGGCGCGCCGATGAGCACCCCGCTGCTGCTGCGCCCATCCGGCATGCGGCCGCCGAAACCGGCCAGCAGCGTGCCCGACAGCGGCCACCCCAGCCCGCCGACCTTGACCGGCGCGGTCCGGGCCACGTCGACGCGCGGCGCGCGCGGCACCGGCGTTCCGCGCGGCCCGGCGGGGGTGGCGGCGGCCGCGGCCCTGCGCTCCGCCGCCTTGCGCTCGGCAGCGGCCCGCGCGGCAGCCGCGCGCAGCTGCGCC
>DATINB010000285.1:0-1793 GCA_035474775.1 Luteimonas sp. | reverse complement strand
GAGCGCGTCGAGGTCGAGCGCGTCGAGTCGGAGCGCGTCGAAGCGGAGCGCGTCGAAGCGGAGCGCGTCGAAGCAGAGCGCATCGAAGCCGAGCGCGTCGAAGCCGAGCGCGTCGAAGCAGACCGCATCGAGGCAGGGCGCGCCGCCGCGGAGCGCAGCGAGCCGGAGCGCGGTGAAGCAGGGCGAATCGATTCGGACCTGATCGAAGCCGAGCGGGCTCGCGTCGATGCGATCGAGATGGACCTGCTCGAGGCCGGTCGGGTCGATGCGGTGCAGTACGAGGCCGCCGCCGTCGATGACCTGGCTCGCGACGGGCATGGCGATGTCGACGCGGACGCTGGACGGCCGGAGCCCGTGCGGTCCGACGAAGACAAGCGGGCGGACGCGGAACGTGACGCCGCCGCGCGCATGGCGCTGGAGGACGACGCCGAGTACGCACGGCTCGAGATCGAATATGCGCGGCAGGCCGCCGCGGCCAGCGAACCGACCGATGTCGGGTCCGCTGGCGAACCCGACGCCGGCACGTCTGGGGACGACCTGGGCGCTGTCGGGTCGCCTCACCATGACCGTGGCGAGCCACCGGCCGCCGACCGCCGCCCCGCGGACGACGAGGACGCCCACGCGGCTGCGACCGCCGCGCTGCTGTCGCAGGCGCTGTCCGCCGACGATCCCGACCAGCCGTTGGACCTCACCGGGCTGGATCCGGAGCTGGTCGACATCTTCGTCGAGGAAGCGGGCGACATCCTCGACCATTCCGACGGCGTGCTCGCGCAGTTGCGCGATGCGCCGGCGGAGCGCGAGCCGTTGATCGGGCTGCAGCGCGACCTGCACACCCTCAAGGGGGGTGCGCGCATGGCCGGCATCATGCCGATCGGCGAGCTGGGCCATGCCATGGAGTCGCTGCTGGAAGCCGTGGTCGAACAGCGCAGCGAGCTGGGCCGCGACGGCATTCCGCTGCTGGAACGTGGCTTCGACCGCCTGCACGCGATGGTCACCCGCGTCGGCGCCCGCCGCGCGGTCGGGCTGTCCCAGGCGCTGGTCGACGAGTTCGATGCGCGCGCCCGCGGGCAGACCCAGGCGCAGCGGGAAGAGGCCGCGTCCGCTCCGACGCGCATGCCGGCACCGAAGCTCGCCTTGAAGCCGCTGTCGGCACCCATCGACGACCGCCTGTCGGCCGACGACGACGATGTCGGCGTGCGTGCCCCGCAGGAGCAGGTGCGCATCCGTGCCGACCTGCTCGATCGCCTGGTCACCTACGCCGGCGAAGTGGCCATCTACCGCGCACGACTGGAGCAGCAGCTGGGTGCCTTCCGCGCCGCCATGGGCGAGATGGAGCAGACCAACATGCGTCTGCGCGACCAGCTGCGCCGGCTGGACATCGAGACCGAGGCGCAGATCATCGCGCGCTACCAGCGCGAGGGCGACAGCAACGACGCCACCTTCGATCCGCTCGAGCTGGATCGCTTCTCCACCCTGCAGCAGCTGTCGCGCGCACTCGGCGAGTCGGCGACCGACATGTCGAGCCTCCAGGGCACGCTGGACGAACTCACGCGCCAGTACGAAACGCTGCTCCTGCAGCAGTCGCGCGTCAGTTCCGACCTGCAGGAAGGCCTCATGCGCACGCGCATGGTGCCGTTCGACGCGCTGGTGCCGCGCCTGCGGCGCGTGGTGCGGCAGGCCGCGGGCGATACCGGCAAGCAGGTCCAGCTGAAGCTGGACGGCGCGCAGGGCGAGCTCGATCGCAACGTGCTGGAGCGCATGACCGCGCCTCTGGAGCACATGCTCCGCAACGC
>DATINB010000284.1:0-2464 GCA_035474775.1 Luteimonas sp. | reverse complement strand
CGGCGTGCTGTTCGAGGACTACCGCAACGCGGGCGGCCGCGTCGCCTCGCTTGATGACCTGCGTCGCAATGCCGGTGGCGAGGCCCTGAACGCCTACCTGCATGCGCGCGCCGCGCAACCGGACGCCGTCGGCCTGCTCGGCGCCATGTACATCATCGAAGGCACCGGCCAGCGCATCGTGCCGGCACTGCTGCCGCTGCTGCGCCAGCGCCTGGGCTGGCTGGGCCGAAGTTTCACCTTCCTCGCCTATCACGGCGAGAACGACGTCGCCCACCTGGAACGCTGGCTGCAGGCCCTGACCGTGGCCGTCGGCATTGGCGGGCGCGCGGCGGCCGCGGAGATCCTCGAGGACGCGCGCTGCGTCGCGGTACTGTATGCACGTCAGCTGCAACTGATCGTCTCTGGAGACATCCGCTGAGCAAGACCGATCATTGGCTGGACGCACCGCACGACCCACGCGATCCCAATCCGTGGCTGGCGCTGTACCTGGATGCCAGCGGCCCGCTGCACGACGACGTCAAGCGCGCCTGGCTCTGCGATGCAGCGTCGTGGTCGCGGCAGTTCGTGCTGCCCGTGGTGCGGCCCCTGGCGCGCCTCAGCATCGTGCTGATCCAGCTGCTGAAGATCCTGCTGCCGAGCCGGTTCACCTCGTCGAAGTGGCTGCACCGCACCATCGTGCGCGGCATGAAGACCTTCGTGCGGCCGGAGGCCAACTGGCTGATCCTGCGCCACTTCCACCTTGGCTCGCAGGTGCTGTCGTTCATCGGCCGCAACGCGCTGCCCGGGCAGACACTGCCGTCGCATCCGCTGGCCCCGGCGGACATCGACGCGCTGCGGGACGATGTCTTCCTGCAGCACGACCTCAACCTGTTCAACTTCGTCATCGACCTCAACCGCGCGCTCGGCGGGCGCCCGATCGAGCGACCACCGGCCCTCGACTACGCGATGATCCGCCAGCCGGACCTGCGCCTGGACGACATGCCGAACCGGTGGACCAACTTCATCGACCTGCAGACCGCGATCGAAATCTACACTCCGGTCTACCAGCTGTTCCTCACCGACAACGATTTCTGGCGGGCCACCAACTCGTTGCAGCTCGACGAGGTGATCGGGATCTACGCATCGACCCTGCTGGGTCGGCAGGATTACCTGGTGTTCCTCAACAACAAGCATCCGCTGGTGCCGCTCACCACCCTGCGTGCCGGCTACCGGCTGGTGCTGCACGGGCTGTCCACCGAGATGCTGCATGCGCTGCTGAGCCGTGCGCGCGACGAGCAGCCGCAGCCGGTGGCATTGCCTGCGGGGTGATCGGCACGGGCGACGTGCGGCCGCTCAAGGCGCAACGGAGCACCCACGATGGACTCCGCCGACTGGTCCTGGGCCTCTAGGCCGGCCGCGCACGGCGCGCGCCCTCCGCCGCCCATGCCACAGACTCGAATCAAAAAAAGAGGCCGCATTGAGCGGCCTCATTCCTGACGCAGAGGACCGTGGGCTTACGAGCGCAGCGGGACCACGCGGATCTCCACGCGACGGTTGGCGGCACGACCCTGCTCGCTGCCGTTGTCGGCGATCGGACGCGACTTGCCGAAGCCGACGATCTCGAAGCGCTCGCGCACCAGGCCCTGGCCGATGAGGTAGTTGCCGACCGAGTTGGCGCGCTGCTCGGACAGGCGCTGGTTGACCGCGTCGCCGCCGACGCTGTCGGTGTGGCCGGCCACTTCCACGATGGTCTGGTTGTACTCGGCGAGCGTGCGCGCCACGTTGTTGAGCGCCGGATAGAACTGCGACTTGAGGTCGGCCTTGCCGAAGTCGAAGGTCACGCCGTCCGGCAGGTTGAGCTTGATGGTGTCGCCCTCGCGGTCGACGACGATGCCGGTGCCGGCGGTCTGGCGACGCAGTTCGGCTTCCTGGCGGTCCTGGTAGACACCGATGGAGCCGCCGGCCAGGCCGCCGACGCCGACACCGACCAGTGCGCGCTGGCGACGCTCGGTGGCGTCCGATCCGCTCAGCAGGCCCGCGACGGCACCGATGCCGGCGCCGATCAGGGCGCCCTGGCGTGCACGGTTGGGATCGTTGGGGTCGTTGGTCTGGCCGGTGTACGTGGCGCAGCTCGAGAGCAGCAGCGTGCTGGCCAGTGCGGCGGACAGGCCGATCGTGGTGGTCTTGCGCATGTGGGACTCCTCGTCTTGCCGGGCGGCGTGCCCGACTCTGAATGCGGGGCCAAGCTAACCACGGATCGGTTCGCCCACGGTGACGGCAGCCCAAACGACGGGCGCGATGCGGCCTCCGTGCCAGCCGCCGTTCAGTTGGCGGGCAGCAGTGCCGCGGCCGCGGCGGCGTCGAGCGGGCGCTCCCAGCTGCCCATCAACGCGAGATACACCAGCTTCTCGAACTCCGGTGCGAAGCGGCGGATCACCGCATCCGGATCGGGCACCAGGCGTGCGTCGGCGATCAACCCGAAGTG
>DATINB010000283.1:0-2059 GCA_035474775.1 Luteimonas sp. | reverse complement strand
CCACAGCTTCGCCACGCATCTCCTGGAGCAGGATATCGACATTCGCGTCATCCAGGTCCTGCTCGGCCATGCCAAGCTCGAGACCACCGCGCTCTATTCCCGCGTCGCCACCAGCACAATTCGCACCGTCATGAGCCCGCTCGACCGGATCTGGCTTGTGACGCAGGACGAGGTGTCAAGCGAACCGAAGAATTGACCCCTTGGGCGAACTGAGGATGTGACCCCCTCTCATTGCTTTGCGTTTCCCTCGGGTTCGAGTGCTGGTCCGGCCTTCTGCAGCAGGCCGGATCGGCGCTTCTCGCGCAGCCGGTAGCTGTCCCCGCGGATCGTGATCACTGTCGAATGATGAAGCAGGCGATCCAAAATCGCGGTTGCCACAACGGCGTCTCCAAACACCGATCCCCATTCACCCACGGATCGATTGGAGGTGATCAGGATCGAGCCGCGCTCATAGCGGCGCGACACCAGCTGGAAGAACAGATGCGCCGCATTGGCCTCAAACGGCAGATAGCCCAGCTCGTCAATGATCAGCAGTTTCGGCCGCGCCAGAGTCGTCAGCTGCTTGTCGAGCACGCCGTCGTCATGGGCCTTGGCCAGCATCGCCACCAGCGTGGCCGCCGTGACGAACTGCACGCTGTAGGTCTGCCGGATTGCCTCGCGCCCGAGCGCTACCGCTAAATGGGTCTTGCCGGTGCCCGGCGGCCCCAGGAACAAGACCGCGTCACCATGCGCGATCCAGCGGCACGTGGCCAGCTCCCGGATCTGCCGCTGATCCAGCGACGGCTGCGCGTCGAAGTCAAAGCCGTCGAGTTCCCGCACAAACGGGAACTGCGCGATCTTGCTCGCCATGGCGATCCGCCGCTCGTCGCGCCGTGCGATCTCGCGCCTGACCAGGAACGCTAAGGCCTCGCGCAAGGTCATGTCCGAGCGGGCTGCTTCGTCCAGCAGCGTGTCGAGCTGGTCGCGGATCGCCGTCAGCTTGAGCCGGTCGAGCATCGCCACCAGCACCTCATGATCGACGCCCGTCATCACCAGCCTCCTCCCACCAACGCCTCATACTCAGCCAGCGGCCGCAACAGGGCGGGAGGTGGATCGATCTCCGTCGGCGCCGACCGCACCGCCCCCGCAGAGCCGACCACGCCGGAAAGATGCGCGCGCTCGACAATCCGTTGGCGGCGGCCCCGGCACAGAGCATGATCGGCCACCACCTCGCCGGCATGCCGCACGATCACGCGTCCGCCCAGCACCACCACCTGGACGCTCTCCCCGATCAGACGCCAGGGCACCGAGTAGCTGTTCGTGTCCAAGTCGATGGCGCAGTCGGCCTGAACCTTGCGCACCAGATCCCGCAACTGCCCGAACGGGGCTCGTCCGCCGAGCGGACGAAGGGCTCCGGCCTCGTGTGCGAAGCGCTCCGCCGGGGCCACGCCTGTCGTGCCATGCACCCGCTGATCGGCGACCTCGCGCGTCCACCGGTCCAGATGCGCCTCGAGGGCCGCCCAGCTCTCGAAGCGGCGGCCGGCAATGGCATTCTTCTTGACGTAGCCGACCCCGCGCTCGTCCTTTCCCTTGGTGCGCGCCCGGTAGGGCGCACAGGCGCGCGGGGTAAAACCCCAGTAGCGGGTAAAGGCATGCAGCCGGCCGTTGAACCGCACCTCTCGGGTGGCCGCATCGTGATGCTCGACGAGCGCCTTGGGATTGTCGAACAGCACTTCGGCCGGAACCCCGCCAAAGCGCAGAAAGGCGCCCTCCAGGCCCTCGAACCAGTCCGCCTGGCGCTCCCGCGGCGAGGCCCGGAGATGCAGCCGGCGCGAGTAGCCCAGCGTGGCCACAAACAGGTGCACCCGCACCCGCTCGCCGCCGATCCGTACCCGTGTCTCGCCAAAGTCGATCTGCATCTGATGGCCGGGTGCCGTCTCAAACCGCACGGTTGCGCGCATCTGCGCCTTCAGCTCCCGGCGCCAGCGTTGCACTCGCAGCTCCACCGAGCGCAGCCCGATGACGATGCCCTGTTCGCTCGCCAGCTCCTGGCGCACCACGTCCGCGTTGCCGCCATGCC
>DATINB010000282.1:0-11884 GCA_035474775.1 Luteimonas sp. | reverse complement strand
GATCCGGGCGACCTGGATCTTCGCGCTTTCCGGCGATAGGTGCGGGTCCAGCCCGCCGCCGGATTGCGTGACCACGTCGGCGGGCACGGCCTCGGGCGCCACGCCCTCGCGCACCGCCACCTCGGCGATCGCGGCGTCGATGCGCGCGCGCAGCTCCGGGTTGCCGCGGGCCTGGTTGCTGCCGGCCGTGGCCATCGGGTCGTGGCCGGTGGCCGACGGACGCGGACGGAAATAGCGCGCGTCGGCGAACGGCTGGGCCACCAGCGAGGAACCCACGACCCGGCCATCGCGCGCGACGAGGCTGCCGCCCGCCTGCAGCGGGAACAGCACGCCGCCGATGCCGGCGCCGAGCGCCGAGTACCCCGCGCCGGAGCCGAGCAGGGCGAGCAGGGCGAGCACGACGCCGCCGCGCAGGGCGCCGCCGTCGTCGAGTGCGGGGTTGGCGGTCGGGTGGGTCGTCATGGGACTGTCTCCGGAAGGTGGGTTGCGTGTGCGCGGGATGCGCGACGCCGTGCGGTCAGCTGCCGGACGCCAGCACCAGCAGCAGGTCGATGGCCTTGATCGCCACGAATGGCAGCACCACGCCGCCCAGGCCGTAGACCAGCATGTTCCGGCGCAGCAGGGTCACCGCGTCGGCCGGCCGGAAGCGCACGCCACGCAAGGCCAGCGGGATCAGCGCCGGGATGATCAGCGCATTGAAGACCAGTGCCGCCAGCACGGCATTGCGCGGGCTGGACAGCTGCATCACGTCGAGTGCCGCCATCTCCGGCAATGCCACCGCGAACAGCGCCGGCAGGATCGCGAAGTACTTGGCGACGTCGTTGGCGAGCGAGAAGGTGGTCAGCGCGCCGCGGGTGATCAGTTGCTGCTTGCCCACCTCGACCACCGCCAGCAGCTTGGCCGGGTCGGAGTCCAGGTCGACCATGTTGCCGGCCTCCTTGGCCGCCTGGGTGCCGGAGTTCATCGCCAGCCCCACGTCGGCCTGGGCCAGCGCCGGGGCGTCGTTGGTGCCGTCGCCGACCATGGCCACCAGGCTGCCGCGCGCCTGCTCCAGGCGGATGCGCGCCAGCTTGTCCTCCGGCGTGGCCTCGGCGATGTAGTCGTCGACGCCGGCTTCGGCGGCGATGGCCGCGGCGGTCAGCGGGTTGTCGCCGGTGATCATCACCGTGCGCACGCCCATCGCGCGCAGCTGCGCGAACTTTTCCCGGATGCCGCGCTTGACCACATCGGAGAGCTCGACCACGCCCAGCACGTGCCGGCCGTCGGCGACCACCAGCGGCGTGGCGCCGCCGCGTGCCACCTGGTCGATGCGGGCCTGCAGCTCCGGCGACACGCTGCCGCCCAGTGCCTGCACGTGGCGGACGATGGCGTCGCCCGCGCCCTTGCGGATCGTGCGTCGCGCACCGTCCGCGCCCGCCAGGTCGATGCCGGACATGCGCGTCTGCGCGGAGAACTGCACGAACGCGGCCTGTTCCGGTTCGAGGATCGCGCAGCCCTGCTCGCGTGCCAGCTTCACGATCGACCTGCCTTCCGGCGTGGGGTCGGCCAGCGATGACAGCAGCGCGGCATCGCGCATGGTTTCAGGGTCGATGCCGGCGATGGCGTGGAACGCCGTCGCCTGGCGATCGCCGAAGGTGATGGTGCCGGTCTTGTCGAGCAGCAGTACGTCGACGTCGCCGGCCAGTTCCACTGCCTTGCCCGACTTGGCCAGCACGTTGGCCGACAGCGCACGGTTCATGCCGGCGATGCCGATCGCCGGCAGCAGCCCGCCGATGGTGGTCGGGATCAGGCACACCAGCAACGCGATCAGCAGCAGCGGGTCGACGCGGATGCCGACGAACCCGCCGATCGCCGGCAACGTGGCGCACACCACCACGAAGGTCAGCGTCATCGCCGCCAGCAGCATGGTCAGCGCGAGTTCGTTCGGCGTCTTCTGCCGGTTGGCACCTTCCACCAGCGCGATCATGCGGTCGAGGAAGCTGTGGCCCGGCTCTGCGGTGATGCGGATCACGATCTCGTCCGACAGCACCCGCGTGCCGCCGATGACGCCGGAGCGGTCGGTGCCGGCCTCGCGCAGCACCGGTGCCGATTCGCCGGTGACCGCGGATTCGTTGATGGTGGCGATGCCGCGGACGATCTCGCCGTCGGCGGGGATCTGCCCGCCCGCCGACACCACCACCAGGTCGCCGGGCCTGAGCTCGGCTGCCGGGACTTCGCTCTCGCCGCCTGCCAGCGTGGCGCTGCTCACGCGGCGGGCCACCAGGTCCTTGCGCGCGCGGCGCAGCGACGCCGCCTGGCCGCGGCCACGCGCCTCGGCGATGGCCTCGGCGAAATTGCCGAACAGCACGGTCACCAGCAGGATCAGCGTGACCGACCAGCCGAATCCCGGCGTCGCCTGCCGGGCGAGGGTGATCACCGCCGACAGCAGCGTGCCCAGGAACACCACGGCCATCACCGGGCTCTTCACCAGCGTGCGCGGCGACAGTTTCAGCACGCTGGCCAGCAAGGCGCTGCGCAACGCCGTGGCATCGATCAGCGCGGGGCGTGCATTGCGCGCCTGTGGGGTCTGCAGGGAGGCGTTGCTCATGGGAGATCCTTGGTGGCCAGCGCCAGGTGGTCGGCGATCGGGCCGAGCACCAGCGCGGGCATGAACTGCAACACGGTGAGGATGGCGATCACCGCCAGCAGCGTGAGCGCGAAGGTCGGGGTCTCGACCTGCAGGCTGCCGGCGCTGTCCGGCGCCCGTTGCTTGCGCGCCAGCCGCGCCGCGACGGCCAGCGGCACGATCAACGCCGGGTAGCGACCCAGCAGCAGCACCACCACGCAACTGAGGTTCCACCAGGGCGTGCCGTCGCCGAGTCCCTCGAAGCCGGAGCCGTTGTTGGCGAACGCCGACGCGTACTCGTAGAACACCTGGCTGACGCCGTGGAAGCCCGGGTTGGAGGTGCCGGTGATCGACGGGATCGCCAGGGTGATGGCGGTGAAGCCCAGCACCACGATGGGCTGCAGCAGGATGAGCAGCGCGAGCAGCCGGACCTCGGGCGCCTCGATCTTGCGGCCGAACAGTTCCGGCGTGCGCCCGGTCATCAGGCCGGCCAGGAACACGCCCAGCAGCAGGTACACCAGGAACGCCTGCAGGCCGCAGCCGATGCCGCCCCAGATGGCGTTGACCAGCATGTCGACCATCGCCACGCCGCCGGTGAGCGGGCTGAGCGAATCGTGCATCGCGTTGACCGAGCCGTTGGACGTCTGCGTGGTCAGTGCCGTCCACAGCGCAGACGGGGCGGCGCCGATCCGCACCTCCTTGCCCTCCATGACCGCGATGTCGGCGGAGGTGGCGGAATGGCCCTCCGACCACATCGCGACCCCGGTGGACAGCAGCGACATCGCCAGCATCGAGGCGAACACGAACACCGCGAACCGGCGGCGGCCGGTGAACGGCCCGATCATGAACACCACCGACACCGGGACCAGGATCAGTGCCAGCAGCTCGAGCAGGTTCGAGAACGGCGTCGGGTTCTCGAGTGGCACCGTCGAATTGGGGCCGTACCAGCCGCCGCCGTTGGTGCCGAGCTGCTTGATGGCCACCATCGGCGCCACCGGGCCGAGCGGGATCTTCTGTTCCGCCATGCCGGCGCTGGCATCGATCGGCGTGGCGACCGGCCCCGCCTTGAAGGTGGACGGGACGCCCTGGCTCGCCAGCAGCAGCGTCCAGAGCAGGCACAACGGCAGCATGAAGCGCAGCGTGGCGCGCACGACGTCGGCGTAGTAGTTGCCGACGCCGGCGTCCGGCGGCACGCCGTCGGCGGAGCCTTTCGTCGCAGCCTCCGCGGTACCTGCACCGAACAGCGCGCGCAGCGTGGCCACGGCCAGCGCCAGGCCCATCATCGGCGTCGCCACCTGCAGGCCGACGATGCCGACCATCTGCGACAGGTACGACAGCTGCGCCTGTCCGGAATAATGCTGCTGGTTGGTGTTGGTGAGGAACGACACCATGGTGTGCAACGCCACGTCCCAGCGCATGTTGGGAATGCCGTCGGGATTGAGCGGCAGCCACGCCTGGGTCATGAACTGCAGCCAGACCAGCATGCCCAGCACGACGTTGCTGGCCAGGAACGCCAGCACGTAGCCGCGCCAGGACATGCCACGTACGCGTCCATCGACATGCCTGCGCACCCCGAGCAGCGCGTACAGCGGGCGCTCGACCACTCCGAACAGGCGATCGCCACGCATCGGCGCCCCGCGCATCACCGCGGCCAGGTAGTGCCCCAGCGGCCAGCCCAGGGCGATCGCCAATGCGAAGACAAGCAGGAGCTCGGTCATGTCGAGTACTCGTCGAAGTCAGCAGGGCGGCGCCGCGTGGAGGCGCCACCGGCTCCGATGCGCGGGCCGTGGGCCCTGTGCCTCAGAACCGTTCGGGGAACAGGATCACCAGCAGCAGGTAGGCGCTCGCCACGATCGCGGCGAGGCCACACAGCAGGGACAGCCAGGCGGGCATGGGTCGGTCCTCAGAAGGTGGCTTGAAGGGTGGCTTCGACGCGCGAACCGGCGGCGCCGGGGAACAGGTGCTCGCCATCGGCGTCGGTGCGATGCGCGGTCACGCGCAGCTCGAACGGCGCCCTGAACGCCCACGCGCCGCCGAGCGACGCGTGCGAATAGCTGGCGTCGTAGGCGTCGTCGAGCGCGTAGTGGCCGACGACCGCCTCGAGGCGCAATGCGTCGTTGACCGGGAACCGCGCGCCGAGCGCGGTGTAGATGCCGGCTTCGCCGGTGGCGAACACATCGGGCGAATACCCGACCATCAGCCAGTAGTCGCGCTTCCAGGTCAACGTGCCGATGAGCTCGGCGTAGGCCAGCTCGACGCGCGCGGAGGGGTAATCGAAGTACGTGAGGTTGACGTCCGCGGCCCAGTGGTCGGCGATGTCGCCGGCCCAGCCCACGACGTAGTCGACCTCGCTGGAGGCTCCGGTGTCGCCGGCGAACTCGACCGTGGAGCCCCACACCTGGCCGTAGAGACCGTCGGAGGCCACGGCCCTGGTGCCGAACTGGGCCGCCGGATCGCCCTGGGTCTGGCTGATGCCGCGGAACACGTAATCGTTGGTCAGTGCTCCGCTCGCGCTGAGCTCCGCCGCCTGCGCAGACAGTGCAGCGAGTGCGAAGCAACCGCCGGACATCGCGGCGGCAAGCCTGCGATGGTCGGGCATGCGGACAATGGAGCGGGACATGACGAGCACCAGCGCGGCGTCCGGATCGGACCTGCGTAGTGTCGAAAGAGTGGCCGTAAAGTCGCTAGGTCATGCCGGGCCGGGTGGCGTAAAGCGTGCGTAAAACCTGGGGCGGGCATCAGGCCGGATGCGAGTGGAATCGAAGGTGCCGGCCGAGGCGGGATGCTGGATGCGCCTCGCGGGAGGCGCACGCCTCTATCGGAGCTCTGCCGCGACATGCGACAACAGTCCGCGGCGATCGTGCGTTGCACCTGCAATTTCGACGACGCCGGGCAACACGGCTCGCGCACGTGTGCGCCGTCAGTCGATGATCGCGTGCGGCACGAAGCGCGAGGTGTCCTGGGTGACCAGCGTCGCGTCCTCGCGCACGCCCATGCCGATGGCACGGTCGCCGATCACCCAGCTGCCGACCAGCGGGTAGTGGCCGTCGAAGGCGGTCAACGAATGGAACGCCTGCAGGATGGCCGGGCCGCCGCCGTAGGGGCCTTCGGTGGCGATGCGCCGGCCCTCGAGCGTGGTGATCTCGATGTTGGCGCCTTCGCGCGAGAACAGCGGCTTGCGCACGAAGCCCGGCGCCGGCGCATCGGCCGGGGCGTCGTCGAAATGCGCCTCCAGCAGGTTGGGGTGGCCGCGGTGGCGTTCCCACAGCAACGGCAGCACCCCCTTGTTGCTGAGGATGGCCTTCCACGGCGGCTCCAGCAGCTGCATGGTGTCCTCGATGAGCGCCGGCCCGAACTGCTCCTCCATCATGAATTCCAGCGGATACAGCTTGAACAGCGTCTGGATCACGGTGTCGTCGCGGTCGGTGAACCAGCCGTCGGCGCTGAGCCCGATGTCCTCCACGTCGACGGTGGCGGTCTCCACGCCGGCCTGGTTGGCGCAGTCGCGCAGGTAGAGCACGGTGGCCTGGTCCTCGGCCGATTCGCGCACCGCGGCGAAGTGCACGCGCGCGCCGATGCGCCCGTCGCGGGCCAGCGTCGCGAAGGCCTCGACCAGTGCCTCCTGGATGCCGTTGTACTGGTCGGCATTCTTCGGCAGGACGCCCGATGCGATCTGCTGCTCCAGCCACAACCACTGGAAGTACGCCGACTCGTACAGCGACGTGGGCGTGTCGTAGTTGAGCTCGTAGAGTTTCGCCGGGCCGGTGCCGTCGTAGGCCAGGTCCATGCGCCCGTAGAGATGCGGCTCGCGCGCGTGCCACGACGCCGTGATCCAGTCGCGGTACATCGGGGCGATGTGCAGCCGGTCCAGCAGTTGCTCGCTGCCGACGACCTCGTCGACCAGCGCCATCGCCATGTCGTGCAGGTCCTGGCTGGGCTGCTCGATGTCGCGCTCGACCTGCTCCAGCGTCAGCGCGTAGTACGCCGACTCGTCCCAGTAGGTCGCGCCATCGATGGTGTGGAAGTGGAAGCCCAGCTGCTCGGCCTGCGCGCGCCAGTCGGCGCGCGGGGCGATGGCGATGCGGCGCATGTCAGCCGCCGTATCCGCGACCGCCGAACGACCCGCGCGCCGCCGAGCGCGAGCCGAAGCCCGAACGCGACACCGTCACCGCGCGTGCCGGCGTGGCGATGCTGCCGCGCTTGCCGGTGACCGCCCCGGGCTGGCGGCTGACCGCATCACCGCCGGCGTTGAGGTAACCACCGCTGCGGTAGTCGCGGTAGAGCGGCGCACCGCCGGCGACGCCACGGTAGCCGTTCCCGCCCAGCGCATTGCCGACCAGGTAACCCATGAGGAACCCGCCCATCGGCGGCGTGTACGCGGTCTGCCCGTTCTCCTGCACCGCCTCGCACTGGCCGAATTCGGTGTCGCACTGCACGCGGTCCTGGAACCGCGGCGCCACCTGGCGGTGCTTGGCCACGGCGTCGCGATACGCGGCCTGGCACTGCGCCACCTCGACCTGCTGGCCCTGGCAGTCCTCGATGGAATTCAGGACCACGCCGGTGGGCTCGCCGGCGCAGCTAGCCAGCCCCGCGGGCACGGCGACCACCATCAGGGTCAGTCGAAGGTGCGTGGATCGCTTGCTCATCGCGGCGCTCCTACGGGGTGATCGCGGCGGCATTGACCAGCCCGACGCTGATGGCGACCGCGGCGCTGAAGATGCCGGCGGACAGCACGTTGTCGTCGATCTGCTGCGACAGCTGGCGACTGGCCAGGCGCGCGAGCGCGAATGCCAGCACCTGCACCACCGCGGCCACCAGGCCCCAGATCAGCGCATCCAGCAGGCTCACCGAGTGGCTGACCGCGGAGTGGATCGGCAAGGCCAGGCCGACCAGGCTGCCGCCGAAGGCGACCGCGGCGGCGGTGTTGCCGGCACGGATCAGGCGGATCTCGTTGTGCGGCGTGACCATCAGCACGATGGTGGCCGCGACCAGCAGGACGCCGATGCCGCCCCCGAAATAGGTCAGGAAGGCGAGGAAGCTTTCGAGGGTGATGGCCTGTTGCATGGTGTGGGTCCCGGGTTCGGTCTGGCGGTGGTCGTTCGTCGTTCGTCGTTCGTCGTTCGGCGGCCTGCGCGTGGACGGCGCAGCGTCCGTGGCGTCCTTGCTCGTCCGGGCTGGGTGGTGGGCCCCTGGCCGGTCTCGGTGCGTCCGGATCAGGTCACGTCGATGTCGGCCTGGCCCAGCTCGACGCCGATGGAATAGGTGATGCTGAAGTCCGCGGGGCCTGAATCCTCGGCCGATACCAGCAGCAGCTCCTGGCGACCAAGTTCGGGCACGTCGCGTGCGTACAGCATCGCGTAGTGGGTGAGGTCGTCGTCGCGGCGCGGCGGCTGGTGGCGGTACAGCACCTCGTCGTAGGCCATCGGCGGAATGCGTGCTGCGCCGGCCGTGGACGGCGTGGCACGCACCCAGTGCTGGCCCGCGTAGTCGATTTCAGGGTCACCCAGGTGGGCATGGCTGGCCACGAATGCCTGGAAGGCACGCTTGTCGGGCGGGTTGACCGTCTCGTGGAAGACGAACCCCTGGATCCCGTCGACGTCGCCGGCGACGGTGCTGACCTGCAGGAACGCGTCGTCGTCGAGGTAGAAGCGGTGCAGCGCATACCCATCGCCGAGGTCCACGTGGCCGTAACAGGGCACGCCCTGGTAGCCGGCCGGCAACTCCTCGGTCATCGCACCCGGCGCCACCGCGTACATCGTGCGGTCGAACTGGATGCGCGCACCCACCCGCAGCCCCATGGGCAGCGCATGCGCAAGCGCGCCCTCCGGCGCCGGCATCGCCAGCGGAGCGGGCTTGCGACCCAGCAGCGTGTCCAGCAGGCCCATGGCCTACTTCGACTTGTCGAACAGCGATTCGGCGGCCAGCAGCTTCGGGTCGCCCGTGGCGGCGCCGTCGACGATCACGGCCTGCGGATTGCGGAAACGTTCCAGGATGCCGTCGACGTTCGAACGGTCCTCCACCAGGCCGGCCTGCGACAGCCGCTTCTTCAGGTCGCCGTCGCCGCTCTCGTTCTCGAGCTGCTGCGCGGCCTCGAAGCGCGCGCCCTGCTCTTCCTGGCGCAGCTTGATGCGCTCCAGCGAGTCCAGCGCGGTGCCGATCTTGCTGTTGGCGCCGGAGTGCCGCGCCGAGACCGCCGACTGCGCGCGCTGCACGGCCTCGGTGGCCTTGACGGTGTCGATCTGCTGCTTGAGCCGCGACAGCTGGGTCTCGGTGTCGCGGATCGCGGTCTTCAGCGAGCCGATGCTCGCGTCCAGGCGCTGCACGCTGTCGGCCTCGGCCTGCAGGTCGCGCTCCACGTCGGACAACTTGGTGGCCACCTCGCGTGCCAGCGCCTCGTCGCCCTTGGCCAGCGCGCCCTGCACGTAGCCCTCGTACTCGCGGCGCTTGTCGAGCAGCGCGCTGCCGCGGTTGGCGGACAGCTGGCGCTGCGCCATCACCTTGGTGAGTTCCTGCTTGGATTTGGCGAGCTCGGTGGTGCTGTCGCGCAGCTCCTGGTCGAGGATGCGGATGGCGTTCTTGTCGACCACCGCCTGCCCCGCCTCGTTGGCGGTGCCGCGGAACAGGGTCAGGATCTTGGCGAGGATGCTCATGCGGTCACCAGGTAGGGCTTGAGGAGTTCGATGGCGTCGATCGCGTTGACGCCCAGCATGCGGATTTCCTCGACAATCTGCGGGTCGCTGGAATCGGCGGAGAGTTCGCCGAACACCACGTACACGTCCTCGCCATCGATGGTGGCCAGCCCGAGGTTGGACAGCGGGTTGACGGTGTTGAGGCGCAGGCAGGCGTCGTTGAAGGCCGCGCGGTCGCGCACCTGGGCGGCGGTCACCAGCGGCGTGGAGCAGTAGATCTGGTGTTCGCTGGCCACCAGCGTGACCTCGAGGTCGCCGGCGTCGGCCAGCACGACCTGCAGCGCGATCTCGGCGTCGTCGAGGGTGGCGACCTGCGCGGCGCCAAAGGCCTCCGCGAGGGCGTGGTGGAGCTGTTCCCGGGTCCGGAGCGGCATCGGTGTCCTTGGGCGGTCTGGATGGCCGCCGATTATGGCGGAGCGATCATTAGCGGCACGTTGCCGACTGCGTCGCGGCCCGATGGTGGGCTCCCGGACCCTGCAGCGATGCACCGGCAGCGGGTCGCGCGGATCCCAGCCACGCTCAGAACCCGTAGCGCGAAAAACCCCCGTCCACCGCCAGGCACTGCCCGGTCACGTAGCCGGCCGCCGGCAGACACAGGAAGGCGACCGCGGCGGCCACCTCCTCCGGCTCGCCGATGCGGCCCATCGGCGTGCGCATCAGCACTTCGTCGAGGTAGTCGGGGTCGGCGAGCTTCTGCGCGGTGCGCCGGGTGCGGATGTACCAGGGCGCCACCGCATTGACGCGCACGCCGTCCTCCGCCCACTCGCAGGCCAGGTTCACGGTCATCTGCTGCATCGCCGCCTTGCTCATGCCATACGGCGCGCCGCTGCGGACGTGGGTCATGCCGGACACGCTGCCCACGTTCACGATCGACGAGGCTGCGTGCTGCACCAGCAGCGGGTGCGCATAGCGGCACAGTTCGAAGGCGCTGAACAGGTTGACCTCGAAGATCTCGCGCCACTCGTCCTCGGTGTACTCGACGCTGGGCTTGCTGAGGTTGCCGCCGGCGTTGTTGACCAGGATGTGCAGGCCGCGGCCCTGGTCCTCGATCCAGTCGAGCAGTTCGCGGCGCTGGTCCTCGTCGGAGACGTCGGCGACGAATGCGCGGATCTCGGCACCGGGACATTCATCGGCCAGCGCGTCGCGGGTGGCCTCCAGCGCATCGCCGTCGCGTGCGGCGATCACCACGCTGGCGCCGAAGCCGAGCAGGTCGGCGGCGATCGCGCGACCGATGCCGGCGCTGCCGCCGGTGACCAGGGCCAGCTGTCCGTCCAGCCGCCAGCGATGCCGATCCATGTCCCGCTCCCGTGCCGACCGAGGGCTTAGCATAGCCAACCGCATCCGGAGCCATGGCCATGCCCACCGCCCGCCCGATCGCCTTTCTGCTCGTCCTGTCGCTGTGCACGCTGGCCGCGTGCGAGGCGCCCGAGCCGCCGGTGGATGCACCGCCTGCGCCGCAGGCCACCGAACTGCGGGATGCGATCCGCGCGCCGATGGACAAGGCCCGCGGCGTCGAGGACACCCTGCAGGACGGTGCGGACCGCCAGCGGGCGGCGATCGACGCCGCCGGCGGATGACCGGCTCCACGGGCCGGGCGACGTCGGTCGGCTGGCAGATGGCGCTCGGCGGGCGGATGGCGCTCGGCTGGCGCCTGCTGCGCCGAGGCGCCGAGGCGGCCAGGCTGTCCCCACTGGACTACGGGCGTCGTGCCGGCCGGTAGTAGACGATGAAGATCACCAGGTCCTCGGCGCCCAGCTGGCGCAACGCGTGGCGGTCGCCGTCACGGGTCAGGATGGCATCGCCCGCGGCGACTTCGCGCACCGCGTCGCCGAGGGTCAGTTCGCCGCGCCCCGACAGCACGTAGTAGATCTCGTCCTTGTCGTTGACGTGGTCGCCGATGGTTGCGCCGGGGTGCAGGCTGCGCTTGCGGAACACGAGGTCGAACCCGGCGGCATCGGCGAAGAACGGGTAGGCCGTGGTGGTTCCCTCGCCGTCGTGCGGGCCCGGCTGCTCGCGTGCGAGATCGCGCTCCTGCTCGACGTACGAGTCGCGCCGTGTCGCGGTTGCAGGTGCCGGCGCGGCCGGCGACACCGTCCGGGGAGGTAACGGACCGGCCGCAGCGCCGGGATGCGGCGCGCGTGGGGCTGGCGCCCCGACCGTGGGCGGCGCCGTCGCACTCGCCACCGACGTCGCCAGCCACAGCGCCGCCACCCCGGCGACCCGCGCCGGCCGCGTGCATGGCACTGCGCTCGGACCGGAATCGCCGCCCTGCACGTCAGCGCGCCAGCCAGCCGCCGTCGACGGGCAGCACGGTGCCGTGCACGTAGTCCGCGGCCGCGCTGCACAGGAACACGGCGGCGCCGCCGAGGTCGGCGGGGTCGCCCCAGCGTCCGGCCGGGATGCGCTCGAGGATGGCGCGGTTGCGCACCGGGTCGGCCTGCAGCGCGGCGGTGTTGCTGGTCGCGAAGTAACCCGGTGCGATGGCGTTGACGTTGATCCCGCGCGCCGCCCACTCGTTGGCGAGCAGGCGCGTCAGGCCGAGCAGCCCGGACTTGCTGGCGGTGTACGAGGCCACGCGGATGCCGCCCTG
>DATINB010000281.1:0-7037 GCA_035474775.1 Luteimonas sp. | reverse complement strand
GGCCATCGCCGCCTGCAGGTCGTCGCGCTTCTTGCCGTTCACGCGCAGCTTGTCGCCGTTGATCTGGGTGTCGACCTTGATCTTGGCGTCCTTGATGGCAGAGCCGATCTTCTTCGCCAGTTCGCGCTCGATGCCCTGCTTGACGGTGACCTTCTGGCGGGCGCCGGCCAGGTTGGTCTCGACGTCGCCGAATTCCAGGCAGCGGGTGTCGATCTTCCGCGCCGCCAGCCGCGCGCGCAGGATGTCGGTCATCTGCTGCAGCTGGAATTCACTCGGGGCGGACTGGGTGATGGTGTTCCCGTCGCGTTCGTAACTGGCATCGACGCCCTTGAAGTCGAAGCGCGTGGTCAGTTCGCGGCTGGCCTGGTCGATCGCGTTGACCAGTTCATGGGTGTCGACTTCGGACACGATGTCGAAGGAGGGCATGGCGGCTCGGGCTCCGGTGGTGGGGCGGAGGTTAGCGCATGCGCCCGCGGCGCTCGCGCGCGCGCCGGTGGCGCAGGCGCAGCCAGGCCGTCTGGCCGGCCAGCAACACCGCGAGTGCGGCCGCGATCCATGCCGCGGTCCCGGCGCCCGCCAGCGCGGCGGTCGACTGCCTGGCGTGCACCGCGGCCAGGCCCCAGATGGCGACCGCCGCGTAGGCGGCGTTGCCGCGCATGCGGTGGTTGGCCACCAGCAGGAGGCATGCGGCACAGGCGAACAGCGCCGCGCTCCAGGGCAGCATGGCATCCACCGGCAGCAACCGGTGCGCCACGATCACCTGCGCGGTGTTGAGGAACGCCGCCAGCGACAGCCAGCCGGCATGCAGCGACAGGGGAATCCACGCCCAGGCGCTGCGGCCCGGGCGCGTGTCCTCCGCACGCGACAACTGGATCGCGCAATGGACGAGGCACGCCAGCGCCACCCAGATCACCAGCAATGCCAGCCAGAACAACCGCTGGCTGAAGATCGGCATCCACGCGGCGGAGGCCGCGAAGCCGGCCGCTGCCGGGGCGCGGATGCGCGCCAGCACCTCGTCGTCATGCTGGCGCGGACGCCCCTGCCAGACGCCGAAGACCAGATCCAGGGCGAAGATCAGCCCCCAGACCGAAAAGGCGTAGCCCTGCGCCGCCAGCAGGGTCGGGAACTGCTCCGACACCACGCCATTGGTGGGGCCGAACGCGCCGCGCTGGGCGAACACCGCCACCAGCGGCATCGCCAGCGCGCACAGCAGCAGCACGATCCGCATGACGGTCTCCAGGAGTGGTGCGCCGTTGCCGGCGCCGACGGCGCGGCGCATTCCAGCGCAGCCCACGGTGACACCGGCGTGAGCGCGCCGGGGCCGCTGCTAGCATGGCCCTCTTTGCGCGGGGCATCATGGCCGACGAGACGCGGGCGGTGGCCGCGGCAGGCGCGCGCGACCGGCGCCTGGCGATGCTGGCCATGCTGGCAGCGGTTGCGCTGCTGGCCGCGATGGACGCCGGGCTGAAGCTGCTCTCGCCCCATTACCCGCCGTTGCAGGTGGCGTCGATGCGCGGCCTGGCGGCGCTGCCGCTGGTGCTGGCCTGGGTGGTCGCGACGGTCGGCGTGCGCTCGCTGCTGCGCGTGCACTGGCCGCTGCACCTGCTGCGCGGCGCGCTCGGGGTGGCCTTCATGGCCGGCTTCATCCACGGGCTGCGCACGCTGCCGATGTCGACCGCCTACACGATCGCCTTCGTGGCACCGCTGCTGGTCACCGCGCTGGCGGTCCCGTTGCTGGGCGAGCGGGTCGGCCCACGGCGCTGGACGGCCATCGCGGTCGGCCTTGCCGGCGTGCTGGTGGTGCTGCGCCCGACCACGGCGGGCCTGCTCACCTCGGCGGGGCTGTCGGTCCTGCTGGCTTCGGTGTGCTACTCGGCGGCGGTGATCACCGTGCGCCTGCTCGCCCAGCGCGACAGTGCGCAATCGCTGGTGTTCTGGTTCCTGGCGATGATCGCGATCGGGGCGGGGGTGCTGGCATGGCCACAGTGGGTTCCGCTGCGTGCCGAGCATGCGTGGATCCTCGCGATGGTCGGCGTGTCCGGCACGCTCGGCCAGGTGGCGCTGACCCACGCGTTCCGCCTTGGCGAGGCATCGCTGGTGGCGCCGCTTGAATACAGCGCGCTGCTCTGGGTGGTGCTGCTCGATCTGGCGATCTGGCAGGTGCTGCCGGACGGCACGACCTGGATCGGTGCGGCGATCATCGTGTGCAGCGGGCTGTACCTGCTGCGGCGCGAGCGCGTCCGCAACGTCGCCATCGCCGCCGGGCCGCACTGAGCGTGCCACTGCTCCTGCTGCTGCCACTGGCCCTGCTGCTGTTCGGCGTCGCCTGGATCGTGCTGCTGCCGCTGGTGCTGCGCCAGCGCTACCGGCAGGGGCATGCGCGTCGCCGGGCCTACCGCTGGCTGTTGCGCGTGAACGCCTGGGGGTTCCTGGTATCGGTGGCGGGATTCCTGGCCACCGCGTGGCTGGCCACGTCGTGGAGCCCGCCGGCACTGCGCGATGCGGCGCTGGGTGCCGCGGTCGGGGCGCCGCTGGCGCTGGCCGGAATTGCGCTGACACGGTTCGAGGTCCGCGCGGACGGGGTGCATTACACGCCCAACCGCTGGATGGCACTCCTGCTCACGCTGCTGGTGGCCGCGCGCATCGCCGCCGGCGTCTGGTGGTCGTGGGCGCGCTTCGGCGGCGGCGCGTCGACGACGCCACTGGCCCATGCCCTGCAGGCGGGCGGGGTGTGGGCGGTCGGTGGCATGCTGCTGGGCTATGCGGCCACCTACGCGTGGGGCATCCACCTCCGCCACCGCCGGCTGGTGCGGTGACGCGAGGCAACGAGGCGGGCGCCCCGTCCTGGGCGCCGTCCTCGCGGTCGCCGACGCGGTGGCCGCTCCCGTCGGATGCCGCTGCCTGGACGCCGACGTGGTCGCTGACGCCCACCGGTCCGCATGTCGAAGGTCACGCCACCCTCCGGCACGTCCCCGTGCCGGCCGCATGCGCAACGATGACCGCGACGACGGCGAGGGGAGACAGGCATGGCGAGGATGGTCGCGACACTGGGATTGCTGCTGGCCAGCGGCGTGGCACTCGCGGCGCCCGAGCGGGGCGACGGACGCATCGACATCAATGCCGACTGCAACGTCGAGAGCGACTACACGTTCCACCTGACCGACCGCAGTGTCGTGTTCACCCGCGAGCAGGGCAGCCCGCGCACGGTGCTGATGCGCGATGGCGGCCTGTTCGTGGATGGCAGTTGGGCCAGGCTCGACGCCGCCGACAGCGCGCGGGTCCGCGATTACGAGCGCGAGGCACGCGCGGCCATGCCCCTGGCGCAGCAGATCGGGCGCGAGGCGGCCGAGATCGCCTTCACCGCGATCGGCGAAGTGGCCGCCGGGTTCAGCAACGATCCCGCCGAGGCGCGCAGGACACTGGCCGCGGCGCGCGGCAAGCTCGATGCGCACCTGGCCCGCACCATCACGCCGACGCGCTTCAGCAGCGAGGCGCTCGGCGACGGCATCGGCGAAGCGGTGTCGGAGGTGCTGCCCAGCCTGATCGGTGACGTGGTCGGCGGGGCCGTGCGGGCGGCGATGGGCGGTGACACCGCCCGCCTGGCGCGCATGGAGAACCTCGACAGCGAGATCGAGGCGAAGATCGGACCGCGCGCCAAGGCACTCGAGGCCAAGGCCGACGCGCTGTGCAGGCGCATGGAGTCGCTCGACCGCATCGACAATGCGCTGGCGTACCGGACAGCGGCGGGTGCGCCGCTGGGCCTGCTGGAGATCACCCCGCGCGGGCCCGACGCCAGCCGATAGCGCCGGGTCGTGGCCGGCACGGGCACCCGCGCGGCCGGGCGCGCGCGTTTCGCGGAAGTTGGCCTGTCGCCGCCGCTGCGGTGACAATGCGGGCCCACCTCGCATCGCGGAGAGCCGCATGGCCAGCCCACAGGAAGCGCGCGTCCCGGACATCGGCGGCTACGACGATGTCCCGGTGATCGAGGTGCTGGTCGCGGTCGGCGAATCGGTCGCGAAGGACCAGGGCCTGGTCACCCTGGAGTCGGACAAGGCGACGATGGAAGTGCCGGCGCCGTTCGCGGGCGTGATCCGCGAGCTGCGCGTCAAGGTCGGTGACACGCTGTCCGAGGGCGGCGTGGTCGCGGTGATCGATGTCGAGGACGGGCAGGCCGCCGCTGCCGCCGAGCCTCCGGCCGCGGCTGCCGCCACGGCGGTCACGCCTGCCGGGCAGGCGAAGGTGGACATCCCCGACGCCGCGTCGCAGCCGCAGGTGGAACCCGACAGCAGCGTCGAGCCGGTGGCGCCGCAGGCCAAGGCCGACAACATCGCACAGGCTTCGATCGATGCGCAGGCCGGCACGGCGGCGGGCGGAGAGCGGGCCGCGCGCAATGCCCCCGGCGGCGGCGGTGCCGCATCCGCCGGCCCGGCGCCTGCCGCCGCTGCGGATGCGCCGCCGCAACAGGGCGCCCCGCCGGTGCGCTTCGGCGCCGACGCGCTGATGCCGGACAAGGTGCCCTATGCGAGCCCCGCGGTCCGGCTGTTCGCGCGCGAGCTGGGTGTGGACCTGCAACGCGTCACCGGCAGTGCGCGCGGCGGGCGCATCGTCCGCGAGGACGTGCAGCAGTTCGTCAAGGGTGCGTTGCAGGACGGTGTGCAGGCGCCGGCCGGGGCGGTGGCCGCACGCGGCGGCGGGCTCGACCTGCTGCCCTGGCCGAAGGTCGATTTCAGCAAGTTCGGCGCCATCGAAACCCGTCCGCTGACGCGGATCCAGAAGATCAGCGGCGCCAACCTGTCGCGCAACTGGGCCATGATCCCGCACGTCACCCAGCACGACGATGCGGACGTCACCGAGCTCGAGGCGCTGCGCGTCGCGATCAACGACGAGAACGCCGGGCGCGGCGGCAGTGGCATCAAGCTGACCATGCTGGCGTTCCTGATGAAGGCCACGGTGTCCGCGCTGAGGAAGTTCCCGGACTTCAACGCGTCGCTGGATGCCAGTGGCGAGACGCTGACGCTGAAGAAGTACTTCCATGTCGGCTTCGCGGCCGACACCCCGAACGGCCTGGTGGTCCCGGTCGTGCGCGATGTCGATCGCAAGGGGGTGCTGGAGATCGCCCAGGAATCCTCGGAGCTGGCGAAGAAGGCGCGCGACGGCAAGCTCGGGCCCGCGCAGATGCAGGGCGGTTGTTTCTCGATCAGTTCGCTGGGTGGCATCGGCGGCACGGCATTTACGCCGATCGTCAACGCGCCGGAGGTGGCCATCCTGGGCGTGTCGAAGTCGGCGGTGAAGCCGGTCTGGGACGGCACGCAGTTCGCGCCGCGGCTGCTCCTGCCGCTGTCGCTGTCCTACGACCACCGCGTGATCGACGGCGCCTCGGCCGCGCGCTTCACCGCCTACCTGGCGCAGCTGCTCGGCGACATGCGACGCATGCTGCTGTAGCGGGCGTGCCGCGGGATGCGCGGCTCCGGCCGCACCCCCGGCCCCCGTCGGAGACCCACGCGTGGCGTGCGCCGTCGCGCCGCCGCCCCCCACCACCCGCGGAGACAGCAGCATGGCCAACACGATCGAAGTCAAGGTTCCGGACATCGGCGGCTACGACGATGTGCCGGTGATCGAGGTGCTGGTGGCGGTCGGCGACCGCGTGGCCCGTGACCAGGGCCTGGTCACGCTGGAGTCGGACAAGGCCACCATGGAGGTGCCTTCGCCCGAGGCCGGCGTGGTGACCGCACTCAACGTCAAGGTGGGCGACCGGCTGTCGGAAGGCGGCATCGTCGCCACCCTGGAACTCGGCGTCGGGGCCGCGGACGGCACGCCCGCTGGCGAGCCGCCCGCGGCCGTGGCGGCGCCAGGCGCCGTGCAGCCGGCGACACGGCCTGCAGGCGCGACGGCGCAGCCCGGTCCAGGCGGCGCCGCCGCCGAGACCGGCGTGCCCGGCATCGCGGAGGCGGATCCTGAGCAGGCCACCGCTGCCGGCAATCGCGCATCGCGCGCACCGTCCGCGCCGCCGGCGACGGCCGCGGCCGACAGCGGACGCAAGGCGGATGTCGACTGCGCCCTGGTGGTGCTGGGCTCCGGCCCCGGCGGATACGCCGCGGCGTTCCGGGCCGCCGATCTCGGGGTCGACACCGTGCTGGTCGAGCGCCACGCGCAACTGGGCGGCGTCTGCCTCAATGTCGGCTGCATCCCGTCGAAGGCCCTGCTGCACGCTGCGGCCGTCATCGACGAAGCGGCGCATGCCGCCGACTTCGGCATCACCTTCGGCAAGCCGGAGATCGCGCTCGACGCACTGCGCGCACACAAGTCGCGCGTGGTCGCGCAGTTCAACAAGGGCCTGGCCGGCATGGCCCGGCAACGCAAGGTGCGCGTGGAGACCGGCAACGCCCGCTTCGTGTCACCCAACGAACTCGAGGTCGCCGCCGCGGACGGCGCCGTGCGCCTGCTGCGCTTCGCGCACTGCATCATCGCCGCGGGCTCGCAGGCGCTGAAACTGCCCGGGTTTCCCTGGGACGACCCGCGGGTGATGGATTCCACCGACGCACTGGAGCTCGCGGACGTTCCGGCACGGCTGCTGGTGGTCGGTGGCGGCATCATCGGCCTGGAGATGGCCACCGTGTACCGCGCGCTGGGCAGTGACGTCACGGTGGTCGAACTCGCCGACCAGCTGATGCCGGGCGCCGATCTCGACCTGGTCAAGCCGCTCGCCGACCGCCTGAAGAAGCAGGGCGTGTCGATCCACCTGAAGACCAAGGTGACCGCCGTCGAGGCTCGGCCCGAGGGCCTGGTCGCCACGCTGGAGGGCGACACCTCCACCACCGCGACCTTCGACCGCATACTCGTGGCCGTCGGGCGGCGACCCAACGGCCCGGCGATCGGCGCGGAGCGGGCGGGCGTGGTGGTCGACGAGCGCGGCTTCGTGTCCGTGGACAAGCAGATGCACACCAACGTCCCGCACATCTTCGCGATCGGCGACATCGTGGGGCAGCCGATGCTGGCGCACAAGGCCACCCACGAAGGCAAGGTCGCCGCTGAGGTCA
>DATINB010000280.1:0-2429 GCA_035474775.1 Luteimonas sp. | reverse complement strand
ATTACATCAAGGCCCACGTCAAGAGCTGACGGCCTTCGCCGCCGGCACCGGGCTCTCCGGGTGGCGGCGATGCAGAATCCGCCGGGTGCACAGCGCCCGGCAAGGACGATCGGGGCCGCGCATGCGGCCCCGATCGTTATGAAGCCGCACCCGTGCCGCGGTGCGTCCACCGGCCAGGAGTCCGCAATGTCCAAACGTCGTGTCGTCATCACCGGTCTCGGCATCCTCTCGCCGCTGGGCAACGACCTGGCCTCGTCGTGGGAGGGGATCGTCAACGGACGCTCGGGCATCGGCCCGATCACCCACTTCGATCCGTCCGGCTTCGTGACGCGCATCGCCGGCGAGGTGAAGGGGTTCGATCCGACGCCGTACATCGCGCCGAAGGACATGAAGAAGATGGACCCCTTCGTGCACTACGGGGTGGCGGCCGCGTTGATGGCGATCGCCGATGCCGGGCTGGAGATCGTCGACCCGGATGCCGAACGCATCGGCGTGGCGATCGGTGCCGGGATCGGCGGGTTGAAGGGCATCGAGGAAACGACGCTGAAGTACGCCGAGGGCGGTGCGCGCAAGATCTCGCCGTTCTACGTGCCCAGCACGATCATCAACATGATCGCCGGGCACGTCTCGATCCTCACCGGCGCCAAGGGTCCGAACATCGCAGCGGTCACCGCCTGCACCACGGCGACCCACAACATCGGACTGGCCATGCGCATGATCCAGTACGGCGAGGCCGACGCCATGATCGCCGGCGGATCGGAGTTCGCCACCACGCCGACCTCGGTGGGCGGCTTCTGCGCGATGAAGGCGCTGTCGACCCGCAACGACGACCCGCAGGGTGCATCGCGGCCCTGGGATCGCCAGCGCGACGGGTTCGTGATGGGCGACGGCGCCGGCGTGCTGGTGCTCGAGGAATACGAGTACGCGAAGCGCCGGGGCGCGCGCATCTACGCCGAGCTCGCCGGCTTCGGCATGAGCGGCGACGCCCACCACATGACCTCGCCCAGCGAAAATGGCGAGGGCGCCGCGCGCTGCATGCGCGCCGCCATCCGCGATGCCGGCATCGAGGCCTCCGCCATCGGCTACATCAATGCGCACGGCACCTCGACCCCCGCCGGCGACCTCGCCGAGACCATGGCCATCAAGACCGCGCTCGGCGACCACGCCTCGCGCACGATGGTCAGTTCGACCAAGTCGATGACCGGCCACCTGCTCGGCGCCGCCGGCGGCGTGGAAGCGGTGTTCTCGGCGATGGCACTGCACACCGGGGTGATCCCGCCGACCATCAACCTCGAGGACCCGTCCGAGGGTTGCGACCTCGACTACGTGCCGAACGTGGCGCGGCAGGCGCAGGTCGAGGTGGCGATGTCGAACTCGTTCGGCTTCGGTGGCACCAACGGCACGCTGGTGTTCCGCCGCCTCTGATGCCGGCACCTGTCGCTGCGGCGCACGCGATGATCGCCACGCGCATGATCGGCGACGTCGACCTGCTCGCCTGCCAGCGCCGCCATCGCGCGCGCTACCCGCTGCTGCTGGAGTCGGTGGCCGACGGCACGGCGCGCGCGCGCTGGGACCTGCTGCTGGCGACCGACGGCCGCCACATCCGGCTCGACCGCGACGGCGTGACCCGCGACCAGGATGGCGCGGCGCTGGCCGGCGATTTCCTGTCCTGCCTGGACCGGGCCTGGTCGATCGAACGGACGTCGGCCGCTGCCGCGGACGACGCGCCATTTCCCGGTGGCTGGGCGGTCTTCCTCGGCTACGAACTGGCCGGACAGGTGGAACCGGTGCTGGCCTTGCCCGCGGCCGCCGGATCGTTGCCGGTGGCGCTCGCCGTGCGCTGTCCGGCCGCGTTGTTGCGCGACCGCGCCGACGGCCGCTGCCTGGCGCTGGCCGAAGCGGACGCCGCGACATGGCTGGACACGCTGCAGGCCGACGCCGCGGCGAGCGTGTCCGCAACGCCGGCGGCGCGCGGGTGGGAGCCGCCGGAGTCCATGGACGAGGAAGCACCGGCCGTGTTCGCTGCCGGCGTGCGGCGGATCCTCGCCTACCTGGTCGCCGGCGACGTCTTCCAGGCCAACCTGTCGCGCGGCTGGACCGCGCGGTTCCGCGAGGCGCCGGATGCGGGTGTCCTGTATGCGCGGCTGCGGGAAGCCAACCCGGCGCCGTTCGCCGGCCTGTTCGTCTCCGGCGAGTGGGCCGTGGCGAGTGCCTCGCCGGAGCGGCTGGTGTCGGTGCGTGGCAGCCGGGTGGAGACGCGTCCGATCGCCGGCACCCGCCCGCGCCTGCCGGGGGACGATGACGGCGTGCGGATCCGGGAGCTGGCGGCCCATCCCAAGGAGCGCGCCGAGCACGTCATGCTGGTCGACCTCGAGCGCAACGACCTCGGCCGCGTGTGCGTGGGCGGCAGCGTCGAGGTCGACGAACTC
>DATINB010000279.1:0-1503 GCA_035474775.1 Luteimonas sp. | reverse complement strand
AGCCGACCGTCCGACATGCCAGCACCGGGACCGGGCACTGATGCGCAGGGTGTTGCGGGTGGCCATGGTGGTGTTCGTCGCCTCGGCGCTGCTGGCCGGTGCGCTGGCCGTGGCCGCCTGGTCGCACTACGCGGCGTTCGTGGACGCGCCGCTGGGCTATGGGTCCGCCAGCGCGCGCATCCGGATCGAGCCGGGCGACTCGTTCAAGCGGGTTCTGGCACGCGTGCGCGCTGCGGGCATCGAGGACGGCCACGCGCTGGAGTGGCAACTGCTCGGTCGTCAGCTCGGGGCCGCTGGACGGATCCAGGTCGGCGAATACGCGCTCGAAGCAGGCACCACGCCGCGCCAGCTGCTGGTCGCGATGCGCGACGGCAAGGTGGTCAGCCATCGCTTCACGATCGTGGAGGGCTGGAGCATGCGTGAGCTGCGCGCTGCGCTGGCCCGGGCCCGGCCCTTGCGGCAGACCCTCGCGCAACTCGACGACGCCGCGCTGATGCGTGCGCTGGA
Source organism: Luteimonas sp. (assembly GCA_035474775.1). Taxonomy (GTDB): domain Bacteria; phylum Pseudomonadota; class Gammaproteobacteria; order Xanthomonadales; family Xanthomonadaceae; genus Luteimonas. The sequence goes on along the minus strand of DATINB010000279.1, from coordinate 996 downwards.
TCGCCCAGGCGTGCACGCCGAGGGCCGCTTCCTGCCCGAGACCTACGCATACACCAGCGGCGACAGCGACGTCGACCTGCTCCGGCGCGCCAACGCCGACCTCGAACGCGCATTGCAGTCGGCATGGGCGGCGCGTGCACCCGATCTGCCGTTGGCTTCCCCGGAGGAGGCGCTGGTGCTGGCGTCGATCGTGGAGAAGGAGACCGGCATCGCCAGCGAGCGCGACGCGGTGGCCGGCGTGTTCGTGCGCCGGCTGCGGCTCGGCATGCGCCTGCAGACCGATCCCACGGTGATCTACGGGATGGGCAGCGCCTACGCCGGCAACATCCGCCGCAGCGACCTGCTCACCGATACGCCGTACAACACCTACACACGGGACGGCCTGCCGCCGACGCCGATCGCCATGGCCGGTGCCGCTGCGATCCGGGCGGCGACACAGCCGGCGGCGGGCGACGCGCTGTACTTCGTCGCGCTGGGCGACGGCAGCGGCCGGCACGTGTTCTCGCCCACGCTGGACGCACACAACGCCGCCGTACGCGAGTACGTGCGTCGTTACCGCCAACGGCACGCACCGTGACGGGCCTGCCCAGCCATCCGCGCTTCGTGTCGCTGGAAGGGGGCGAGGGCGCCGGCAAGACCACCGTGCTGCATGCATTGCGCGGGGCGCTGCTGGCCAGCGGTGCCGAGGTGGTCGCCACCCGCGAACCCGGTGGCACGCCGTTGGCCGAACTCATCCGTGCATTGCTGCTGGACCCCGCGCACGAACCGGCGGCGCCGGAGACGGAACTGCTGCTGATGTTCGCGGCGCGCGCGCAGCACGTGCGCGAGACCCTGCAACCTGCATTGGAACGCGGCGCCTGGGTCCTGTGCGACCGTTTCACCGATTCGAGCTACGCCTACCCGGGCGCGGGCCGCGGCCTGGACGCCGGCTTCATCGCCGAGCTCGAGCGCGCGGCGGTCGGCATCCGCCCCGGGCTGACCCTGTTGCTGGACGTC
>DATINB010000278.1:0-2712 GCA_035474775.1 Luteimonas sp. | reverse complement strand
CGGTGCTGGGCCAGGTGAGCGGAATCGCCGAACGCTCGGGGCTGGCCCGGGGCGACACCCTGCTGGCGGTCGGTGACCGCGACACGCCGACCTGGAGCGAAGCCGCGATGGCGCTCGCCGGCGCGGCGATGGACCGCGCCGACATCGCGGTCCGCGTCCGCACGGTCGGCGGCACCCGCGCCGTGCGCACCCTGCGCCTGTCCGCACTGCCCGCCGACTTCGACCAGCGCACGGCCATCCGTGCGATCGGGATCACGCCGCGCAGCCAGCTGCTGCCCGCCGTGGTGGGACAGGTGGAGCCCGGGTTGCCGGCCTGGGGCGTTCTGGCCGAGGGTGACCGGGTCACGGCCATCGATGGCATCGCGGTGTCCTCGTTCGACGGCATCGGGCCTCTGGTGCAGTCGCTCGGCGACCGCGATGCACCGGCGATGGTCGAGGTCGAGCGCGACGGTGAACGCCTCGCGCTCGAGCTGTCGCCGGTGGCGCGCCCCGACGCCAGCGGCGGGTCGTACTGGGCGCTGGGCATCGCGCCGGCGGCTGCGGACATGCCCCCCTACGACGCCACGCTGCGCCACGGCCCACTGGCGGCGGTGCCGGCCGCCTTCGCGGAAACCGGCCGCCTGGCATCCGATTCGATCGGCATGATCAAGCGCCTGCTCACCGGGCGCGCGTCGAGCGACAACGTGTCCGGCCCGGTCACCATCGCCCGCTATGCCAATGCGTCGGCCAGCCTCGGCCCGGCGTGGTTCCTCAACTTCCTCGCGCTGCTGTCGCTGAGCCTCGCCATCATCAACCTGCTGCCGATCCCGATCTTGGACGGCGGGCACCTGTTGTATTACCTTATCGAGTTGGTCAAGGGCAGCCCGTTAAGCGAGCGTGCGATGGTCGCAGGGCAGTATGTGGGCCTCGCCATGCTGGCCGGCCTGATGGGCCTGGCGTTCTACAACGACATCCTGCAGTTGCTGCCCTGACGCCCGCCCTGCTCCTGCCGTCCCGATGGCCGCCTTGCGGCGGAAGCGGGCGGATGCCACGAATCCAGAACCGGACCTGATTGATGACGCGATTCCCGAACCGCCGCCTGCTCGCCCTTGCCATGACCGCGGCGATCGCGTCGCCGGCATGGGGCCAGCAGGCCGTCGACCCCCAGGCCGCGTTCGCGGTGCCGGTGGCCCAGCCGTCTGCCGCATCCGGCGCCTTCACCGTCAGCGACATCCGCATCGACGGCCTGCAGCGCATCGGCGCCGGCACCGTGTTCACCTACCTGCCCATCCAGCGCGGCGATGCGGTCGACTCCACGCGGATCGGCGACGCCATCCGCGCGCTCTACCGCACCGGTTTCTTCGAGGACGTGGTCATCGGCCGCCAGGGCGAGATCCTGGTGGTCACCGTGACCGAACGTCCGGCGATCAACAAGCTGACGCTGGCCGGCAACAAGGACATCAAGACCGAGGACCTGACCAAGGGCCTCAACGACATCGGCCTCTCCGAGGGCGAGACCTTCGATCGCCTGGCGCTCGACCGCGTGACCCAGGAACTGACCCGCCAGTACAACAACCGCGGCAAGTACAACGTCGAGATCACGCCCACGGTGGCCAAGCTGGATCGCAACCGCGTCGACGTCACCATCAACGTCAAGGAAGGCAAGGCGGCCAAGATCCGCCACATCAACCTGATCGGCAACGAGGTGTTCGAGCAGGAGGAGCTGACCGACGGATGGGAGTCCGGCGAGAGCAACTGGCTGAGCTGGTACCGGCGCGACGACCAGTATTCGCGCGAGAAGCTCGAGGGCGACCGCGAGAAGCTGCGCAACTTCTACCTCGACCGCGGCTACATCGACTTCAGCGAGGAGAGCATCCAGGTCGCGATCAGCCCCGACAAACGCGACATGTACATCACCGCCGGCCTGGCCGAAGGCGAGGTCTACACCGTCTCCGGCGTGGAAGTGACCGGCGATACCGTGCTGCCCAAGGAAGACGTCGAGAAACTGGTGCTCATGAAGCCCGAGCAGACCTTCTCGCGGGCGCTGCTCGAGTTCTCGTCGGACGCGATCACCGCCACGCTGGGCAACATCGGCTACGCGTTCGCGCAGGTCAACACCGTGCCCACCGTGGACCGCGAGGGCCGGCGGGTCGCCATCGAGCTGCAGGTCGTGCCGGGTCCGCGCGTCAACGTGCGACGCATCGTGTTCAAGGGCAACACCCGCACCTCCGACGAGGTGATGCGCCGCGAGATGCGCCAGTTCGAGGGCAGCTGGTACTCGCAGGCCGCGATCGACCGCTCGAAGGTGCGCCTGCAGCGGCTGGGGTACTTCGAGTCCGGCAGCATCAACGTCGAGAGCAAGCCGGTGGCCGGCAGCAGCGACGAGGTCGACGTGGAGTTCAACGTCACCGAGACCACGTCCGGCAGCTTCGTGTTCGGCCTCGGCTACTCGCAGCTGAGCGGGCTCACCACCTCCGTGCAGCTGTCGCAGAACAACTTCCTGGGCAGCGGTAACCGGGTGTCGGTGGAGGCGCAGCGCAACGTGTACCTGCAGCGCTACTCGTTCTCGTTCCTGAACCCCTATTTCACCGATGACGGACTGTCGCTCGGCTACAACCTGTGGTGGCGGGAGTTCGACAACTCCGAGTTCAATACCGCGCAGTACTCGTCGACCAGCCGCGCCGCGCAGGCGGTGCTCGGCCTGCCGATCACCGAGAACGACACCATCAGCGC
>DATINB010000277.1:0-9038 GCA_035474775.1 Luteimonas sp. | reverse complement strand
GGTCCAGATCTCGACGCGTCCGGCGCCGAGCAGCGCGCCGAAGCATGCTGCGGACGTGTCGGAGCCGCCGCGTCCCAGGATGGCCGTGCCGCCGTCCCCGTGACGGGCGATGAAGCCCTGCGTCACCAGCAGCCGCGCGGGCTGCGCATCGAAGCGCGCACGCACGCCGGCGTCGTACGGCTGGCTGCAATTCACCGACAGGCGCGCGGCCCATGCGCTCTGGTTGGGCAGCACTGCCGCCTGCAGCCAGTCGCGCGCGTCGCACCAGCCGATGTCCATGCCCTGCGACGCAAGGTAGGCCACGCCCAGCGTCGACGACAGCAATTCGCCCTGCGCCAGCACCTCGGCCTGCCAGTCGAGCGGACGCGCGGGCACGCGCGCATCCGACAGCAGGGCTCCGAGCGCCCGGATGCGGGACGCCAGTGCCGGATCGGCGGCGATCCCGAGTTCGTCGGCAAAGGCGCGGTGGCGTCCGACCAGCGCCTCCAGCCGGCTCGGTGCGTCGATTGCGCCGTCCGCGATCGCGGCCAGTTCGTTGGTCACACCACCCAGCGCCGACACCACCACCAGCACCCGCGAACCGGGTGCCTGCAGGCGTCCGGTGGCGAGCGCCGCGATGGTGTCCCAGCGCTCCCGGCGGGAGACCGACGTGCCGCCGAACTTGAGGACGAGCCAGTGGTCGCCGGGCGCAGGGCTGGACATGCGTTCCTGTTGGGACGAAGGCGCCGACGGCGCGTGGACTGCATAGTCTAGGGGTTGGCCGGGCCACGCTCCGCGCGACGTCCAACATGCGCGGCCGCGCTACGCTGGCCCGCCCACCGGTGCGGATGGCCATGACGACACACCGTTACCTGCAGCTCGACGTGTTCGCCGACCGTCCCGGGGCCGGCAATCCGCTTGGGGTCGTGGCCGATGCCGACGGCCTCGATCCGGTCGCGATGCAGGCGATCGCCGCGTGGACCAACCTGTCGGAAACCGTCTTCCTGCTGCCGCCGGCCGCCGGCGCCGACTATCGGGTGCGCATCTTCACCCCGCGCCAGGAGCTGCCGTTCGCCGGGCACCCCAGCGTGGGCGCCGCATGGGCCGCACGCGACCTGGGCTCGATCTTGCGCGAAGCCGACGGTGCCGTGCAGGAATGCGCGGCCGGCAGGCTGCCCGTGCGCCTTCCCGCCGATGGCGGCGTGCACGTGCGCGCGCCGCGCGCCGTCGAACGACAGATGGCCGCGCGCACCTTGCTGGCCGCCGCGCTGGATGGCCTGCCGCTGGACGGGTTGCCGCCTGCGCTGTGGAGCAACGGCCCGGGGTGGTGGCTGGTCGCGTTGCGCCACGGCGACGACGTTCGCGCCGCGCGTCCGGCGCTCGCCGCGATCGCCGCCCTGACCGAAGCCACCGGCGCCGTCGGGTTGGCGCTGTTCGGCCGCTCCGGAGAACCCGGCCATGACCTGGTGGTGCGCGCCTTCTGCCCGGCCGACAACATCCCTGAGGATCCGGTCACCGGCAGTGCCAACGCCTGCATCGCCGCCATGCTGGCCGCCCATGATGCGTTGCCCGGCGGCGCGCGCCACTACCTGGCGAGCCAGGGACGCAAGCTGGGACGCGACGGGCGGATCCACGTCGCCGTGGACCCTGCGGGAGAGGTGTGGATCGGTGGCCACGTGCAGTCGGTCATCCGGGGCAGCTTCGATTGGTAAGCTGCGGCGCCGCGCGACCGCAACGATGACCACCCGCCGCTACGTCCAGCTCGATGTCTTCGCCGACCGTCCCGGCGCCGGCAACCCCCTTGCCGTGGTGCTGGATGCCGAGGGCCTCGACGACACGACGATGCAGGCCATTGCGCGCTGGACGCGCCTGCCGGAAACCACCTTCGTGTTCGCCGCCCCGTCCGCATCGGCCAGCTACGGCATCCGCATCTTCAGCCCGCGTCGCGAAGTGCCGTTCGCGGGGCATCCCAGCGTGGGCACGGCGCATGCCGTGCTGGACGCTGGACTCGCCGCACCGCGCGATGGCCTGCTGGTGCAGGCGGGCATGGCCGGCGCATTGCCGCTGCGCATCGTCGGCGCGGGCCGCGCGCGGACCATCGCGGTGCGCACGCCGCGCGCCAGGCTGCTCGAATCCGCGCCGTTCGACGATCCGCGCCTGCGGGCCGCCCTGCGCGGCCTTCCGCCCGGGCGATTGATGCCGGCGCTGATGGACGGCGGTCGGCGGTGGTGGCTGGTCGAACTCGGCGACGAGGCGGCGCTGCGTGCAGCGGAACCCGCATGGGATGCCATCTCCGCGCTCGCCGAGGCCACCGGCAGCATGGGCGTGTGCGCCTTCGCACGCAGCGACGATGCCGTGTACCACCTCGCGGTGCGCGCGTGGGTGGGTGCGCCCGCACGCTTCGAGGACGCGGCGTCGGGTGCAGCGAATGCCACGCTCGCCGCATGGCTTGCGCTCCAGGATGCGCTGCCCGGCCAGGACGGCCGCTACCGGGTCAGCCAGGGTCGTGAAGTGGGCCATGACGCCATCATCGAACTTCATGTCGACGGCGATGGCGAGGTGTGGTCGGGTGGCCGCGTGGTGACCGCCGTGCACGGCACACTGGACTGGCCATCGCCACGCGACCGTTACCGCGGCGAGGGCCCGACTTCGCCATGACCCGGCCGGCGCGAGCCCGCTCCGACCGGGACCGCGCAGCCGCCTGCGCCATGCGTCGCGAGGCGCGGTGCGCTACTCGTCCGGCGTGACATCGACGCGCACCCGGATGGTGTCGCCCGGGTGGTAGCGGGTCCGGGTCGTGTACTCGCGACCGGCATATTCATAGGTCACGTCGTATGCGCTGACGCCATCGCGCGGCCCTGCATCGTCGCCGTACGCGCCCACCGCGACCGGATCGCACACGGTCACTGCGCCGCTTCGCTGCATGCGGTCGCGCTGGCCTGCTTCGTAGACCTCGCGTCCGGCGATCCCGCCGACCATCGTGCCGATGGCGGAGGTGGCAAAACGTCCGGATCCTCCGCCCACCTGGCTGCCGACCACCGCGCCGAGCACGCCACCGATGACGGTCGCCATGGTCCGGCCGGTGTCGCTGCCGGCCATTGGTCCCGTGGCACGCGGGCCCTGGCCCCGCCAGTCATCGGCGCCGTGGGGGCCGGTCTCGACGTATCCGCCAGCCCGCTCCGTCCGGCAGCGCGATGTCGATCCATACCCACCCGATGCGGCGCCGACGTCACCATAGCCGTCGCCCGCATAACCATCGTCCCGATACCCGTCGTCCCGATACCTGTCGTCCCGATATCCGGCGTCCCGATACCCGTCGCGCGCGTACCCGTCGCGCGCATAGCTGCCGTCCGGATACCGGCCGAAGTCGCCATCGGGAAGGCCGGGCCCCTGGACGATGGGGTCGTATGCGCGCGGCGGCGCGGCGCGGCCGTCGTCGAAAACCGGATCGACGCGGAGGACCCTGGCTTCATCGGTCCGTCCGGCGCGTGCTGCCCGATAGCGGTCGTCGGTTCCGGGGTCGTAACCCTCCCGGTTGTAGATCTGTGCGGCCGCGACGCCGGAAACGAGGCATGCGGAAAGGACCAGTGCGGCAGCTCGAATCACGTGCGTCTCCTGGCGCCAGCGGGCGCAACGCACGGTGCGGCTCCCGTGCTAAATGCGCTCTGAATACGCACCGGCCAGCCCGTGCCGGACGGCGTGCGTTCACCTGTCCGACACCCCGCACGCGGATGCGGACCCGCGCGGTGGACGTCCCTGTCGCGATCCGGCAGGCCGCCTGCGCGGGTGATCAGCCCAGCAGTTCGGCCTCGAGGCTGATCGGCACAGCCGACAGCGCCTTCGACACCGGACAGTTCTTCTTGGCATCGTCGGCGATCTCGCGGAATTTCGCCGCCTCGATCCCTGGCACGGTCGCCTTGGTGAACAGACGGATCGCACTGAGCGTCGGTCCGCCTTCCAGGGACAGGTCCACTTCGGCGCGGCTGTCCACGGACGTCGCGACGTGCCCGGCCTCGGCGAGCGCATTCGACAGCGCCATCGTGAAGCACGCGGCGTGGGCAGCCGCGATCAGCTCCTCCGGGTTGGTGCCCTTCTCGTCGCCGAACCGACTGTTGAATCCATACCGCGTGTTGTCGAGCAAACCGCTCTGCGGCGTGCTGATGGTGCCGCGACCGCTCTTGAGGTCGCCTTCCCAGTGTGCGGTCGCCTTGCGCGAGATACCCATGTCGAACTCCAGCGTGCTTGATCGGGACGCCAAGCCTACGCCCTGCCCGCTGACGCCACGTGCAGCGCGTGCCGGCCGAGTCCCACCGGGAGTCGCCACGCGCGCTCGCCGGCCATCCCGCGCCGGTTGTCGGATATTGCCCAAAAGCCTGCTTTTCCACGGGTTTCCACTTGGCGCGGCGGCGCGGTTGCCCTACATTGCGCTTGCCGACGGGATCGGCCCCGACCTCCATCTACGACAACGGACTCACACTCACATGGCGAAGAAAGCAACCAAGGCGGCAAAATCGGCCGCGCCGAAGAAAGCCGCGGCGAAGCCGGCCGCGCAGAAGCCGATCAAGGAAGCCCTCAGCAAGTCGGGCCTGGTCACCCACATCGCCGAGAGCACGGGCATCACGCCGCGCGACGTCCGCGCGGTGATGAGCGCGCTGGAAGGCGCCGTGCACGCCTCGGTCAACAAGAAGGGCGCTGGCTCGTTCACCCTGCCCGGCCTGCTCAAGATCACCTCGGTCAGCGTCGCGGCCAAGCCGAAGCGCAAGGGCATCAACCCGTTCACCAAGGAAGAGCAGTGGTTTGCCGCGAAGCCTGCCTCGGTGAAGGTGAAGGTCCGTCCGCTGAAGAAGTTGAAGGACGCCGCTGCCTGATCGGCGCGCGCCAACGGATGGACTGCTCGGGACGGCTTCGGCCGTCCCGAGTCGTTTCCGGCCTGTCGTGGACATGCGGCATTGCCGGCTTGACGCGCGGTTGGCACGTGCCTGCGCATGCTGTGGCCGATGCAGACATCCGCGAATCGCCGTGACTACACCGCTGCAGTACGCAGCCTGCTGAAGGCTGCAGGACTGCTGGCCGTGCTCGCCGCGGCCGCCAACTGGGCGTGGCACCAGCCCTTCATGGCACGCCCACGTGCATTGCTGGAGCTCGCCCGGCTGCCGGCGCCCACTGCGCTGATGGTGCCGGTGGACGGCGTGGCGGCCGGTCGCATCGCCGACACGTTCGGTGCGCCGCGCGGCCGCGATCGTCGCCACGAAGGCGTGGACATCTTCGCCCCGCGCGGCACGCCGGTTCTCAGTGCAAGCCGCGGCGTGGTGACCTCGATCCGCGAAGGCGGCCTGGGCGGGCGCCAGGTGTGGGTGATGGGACCCGGCCGCCAACGCCATTACTACGCGCATCTCGAGCGCTGGGAACCCACATTGGCGGTCGGCGACCTGGTGTACGCGGGTGACGTGCTCGGCGAGGTCGGTGACACCGGCAATGCACGCGGCACCCCACCGCACCTGCACTATGGCCTCTACGGTGGCGGCGGTGCCGTGGACCCGCTGCCGCTGATCAGGCGCGGCGCGCAGGCCACGTCGACGCGCTAGCATCTCCGCACGCAGTGCAACGAGGAGACAAGCATGGCAGTCCGCGCCGGCCCGGTGCTCGCGGTGGCGATAGGTGCACTTGTGCTGGTGGCGGTCATCCGCGGCTGTGGCGACGGGGCCGGGCCGCCTGCACATGCGCCCACGACCGCGGGATCCACGGCAACGGGCACCGCAAGCGTCGATGGCAAGTCGACCCCGACACCGGCACAGGCCGTGCTGGCGGCGACGGTGCAGCGCCGCAATGCCGCGCTGCAGTCCGCCGTCGATACCCTGCAGCGCTATCTGGCCGCGCTGGGCGCCACCGACAAGGCCGCTGCAGACGCGTACTGGGCAAACGGGCGCGTGCCCGCACGCTCCGGGGAAGCGGACCTGCGCGCGCTCCAGGATCTCCGCGCGGTGCGGATCGAGAACGGGACACCGGTGGCGCTGGATTCCGAGGACGTCCCTACCGCGCTGGAAATCCCGGTGCAGTTGCGGGTCAGCCGCAAGGGCGCCGCGCCCACGCGTTACGCGGGGTGGTACCGGCTGCGCCGGGCGATCACGGGTGAGCGCTGGGAAATCACCTCGGCAAGCATCGACGCGCTGCCACCACAGCGGTAACGTGCCTGCGCCCGGCATGCGCCGGCAGTGGGAGCGGACGGTGCGCAAGCGGTTCTGGATCTGTTGCATGGTGGTGTCGATGGCCGCGCTGACGCTCGGCTTCCTCGTGCACGGCATCGTGCTGCGCGCCGACTACCTCGCGCTCGCACCGCTGTACCGCACGCAGCCCGATGCCAGCGCCAGGGCCGGCTGGATCCTCGCCGCGTACGGGTCCATCGGCATCGCCATGACCTGGCTGTACGTGCGGATGCCGGCCGCGGACACCACCGCTGGCTGGCGGGGCATGCGCTTCGGCGCGTCGATCGCCATGGTGTCCTTCGTGCCGTGGCACCTGCTCGCCTATGTCGGGCAACCCCTGCCCGCCGCGCTGGCGATGAAGCAGGTGGCCCTGGACGTCGTGGCCATGTTGCTGCTCGGCCTGCTGCTGGCGTGGTTGCAGCCGGAGCGCGCCGAGCTGCCGCTGCCGGGGCATGCGGACCGCTGAGCCATGAACCGGGCGCCGCGACTCAGCCGCCCCGCGCCGGGTGGTCGCTGTCCGGATCGGGACTGCGCGCCGGCAGGACCCTTGGGATCGCACCCACGACGAGCAGCGCCACCACCGTGGTGACGAGCGCGACGATCTCCTGCCCCATGCCCGCGGCCATGCCGATCGCGGCGGTCATCCAGACCCCCGCTGCGGTGGTCAGCCCCTCGACCCGCTCGCCGCGGTCGATCTTCAGGATCGCGCCCGCGCCGAGGAACCCGACCCCGGACACGATGCCCTGCATCACCCGCGTCACGTCATCCGCCCCGATGCCCGCGAGCAGGGGCGCCAGTACGAACAACGCGGAACCCATCGACACCAGGATGTGCGTCTTCAGGCCGGCCGCCCGTCCCTTGCGCTCGCGCTCGTACCCGATCAGCCCACCGAGCACGGCAGCGGTCAGCACCCGCACCAGCATCACCGTCAGCACGCCGGCATCCGGCAGCGCGAATTCAGCTGCCAGCGCCGCGCCGATCTCGCCCCATGCGCTCACGCCACGCCCCGTGCGCAGGGAGAAGCGCACGACACGACGCCCGACCATCGCGCCATCGCCGGGCGATCACCAGACCAGGTCATCGGGCACCGGAAATTCGAGATAGGCCGGATCCGCGATTTCGGCGGCGCCTTGGGAAGCCGCCGCATGGTCCAGCACCACGACCGCAGGATCGCGCACCGCCACCTTGTCGGCGGCAGCGCGCGGCAGCAGCACGTATCCGCCGTCGTGGCGCGCCACGACCAGTGCACCGCTCGCCAGCTGGTTGCGCTGCGTCACATCGACGACCACGCGCCGGATGGCCCCGGCATGCTCGAAGGCGTAGGCGATCTCACCGGCGCCCTCCACGCGCGACGACGCCACGATCTGGCGCGCCTGCGCACGCAACTCCTGCGCCCGGGCCTGGGCATTGCGCTCGGCGGACAGCTGCCGGTCGCGCTCGGCACGTTCCGCCTGCAGCTGCCGCGCATCGATCCGGTCCTCGGTGCCAGTCGGTGCCGGCGTCTTCGCATGGCGCTGCTTGGTCTGCTCGCGGACCACGCGGGCCACGTCGCTCTTCCTGGCCAGGCCGGCCTTGAGCAGCTGTTGCCTCAGATCGTTGGCCATCTGCGGGTCCTCACGAACTACGTGCGTCGATTGTACGGTGGCGCCCGGCGGCGACCGGCTCACGAGCCGTCCTTGCTGCCCGCGACCCAGGCCGTGAACGATGGCCCCTGGCGCAGGCGGACCGGCCCGCGCCAGGGCGACGCGGGATTGCAGGCCACGCCGCGCTGGGTGACGGTCAGCACGCCGCGCACCGCGAGCGCCCGCGCCACGGCGCGCACGGCGGGCATCAGCGCACGCCATGCAGGCGCAGGCTCGAGTGCTCGCGCCACCTCCGATGGACAGAGCGAGGAGGTCGCCGAGCGCGCGGCCATCAGGCGCCGGATCATGGCTTCGATGTCGGCGGCGTCGGGCATGCCGCAGTGTGGCAAAGCCGGCTTGAGTTCGCCGCCGACCATGCCCATCTCCGCAGGCCCGCACTACCCGCGTGCCCACCGGACCCTCCGCATGACCGCAACCGCCGAAACCCGCCCGTTCGAAGCCGAAGTCGCCCAGGTCCTGCACCTGGTGACCCACTCGCTGTATTCGCACAAGGAGATCTTCCTGCGCGAGCTGGTCTCCAATGCGTCCGATGCCTGCGACAAGCTGCGCTTCGAGGCGATCGCCGACCCGGCGCTGATGCAAGGCGGGCCCGACCTGCACATCGACGTCAGCGTGGATGCCGCGGCGCGCACGGTGACCATCCGCGACACCGGCGTGGGCATGACCCGCGACGAGGTGGTGGCCAACATCGGCACCATCGCGAGCTCCGGGACCCGCCGCTTCCTCGAAGCCATGTCGGGCGAGCAGAAGGCCGATGCGCGGCTGATCGGCCAGTTCGGCGTGGGGTTCTATTCCGCGTTCGTGGTTGCCGACCGCGTGACCGTTCTGACCCGGCGGGCCGGCGCGGACGCAGCCGATGGGGTCAGGTGGGAGAGTGATGGCCGCGGCGAATACACGCTCGACCGGGTCGAACTTCCCGAGCGCGGGACGACGGTGGTGCTGCACCTGAAGCCGGACGAGGACGAGTTCCTGTCGGCGTGGACGCTGCGCGCGCTGGTCAACAAGTATTCCGATCACGTGGCGTTTCCGATCCGGATGCCGAAGGACGCGCCCGGCGCAGGCGACGCCGACGCTGCACTCGAGGCCGCGGATGCCGATGTCGAAGCCGAAGGCACGGAACAGGCGGCTCCGGGCGCCAGCGGGCCAACATGGGACACCATCAACGCGGCATCCGCGCTCTGGACCCGCCCGAAGGCGGAGATCGGCGACGACG
>DATINB010000276.1:0-2865 GCA_035474775.1 Luteimonas sp. | reverse complement strand
GCGATCGGCAAGATCTCCATCGGCGAGAGCCTGCGCACCATCTGGCCGTTCTGGCTCACCGCGCTGGCGGTGCTGCTCGCGGTGACCCTGGTCCCGGCCCTGTCGCTGTGGCTGCCGGTGGCCTTGAAGTAGCGCCGCCGTGCATCGGGCCGGAGCACGCCATGTGCGGCATGCGCAACCGGAGTGCGCCGCGCGCCCGCCGCACGCAGCCTGCATGCCGCCGCGGCGGCAACGGCGGGCGGGCTAGAATCGGTCTCCGACACCGGGCCACCTCCTGACTTCGATGCCCGCACGTATCCCGCCCGCCAGCCCGCCCAAGCACGCCTCCGGGCGGATGCCGTCGGGCAAGGTCGCCACCATCAACGACATCGCGCGGCTGTCGGGCGTGTCCAAGAAGACGGTGTCGCGGATCATCAACCAGTCGCCGCTGGTGCGGCAGGACACCCGCGAGAAGGTCCAGGCGCTGATGCGCGAGGTGGGCTACGTGCCGGACCCGCTGGCGCGCGGGCTGGCGTTCCGGCGCTCGTTCCTGATCGGCATGGTCTACGACAACCCGACCGCGCAGTACATCGTCAACATGCAGTACGGCGCGCTGGACGCCATGCGCGATTCCGGCTTCGAACTGGTGGTGCATCCCTGCGAGAGCCGCAGCGCCGGCTACATCGAGGGCGTGCGGCTGTTCGTGCAGCAGCAGCGCCTGCACGGGGTGATCCTGGTGCCGCGCGCGTCGGAGGACCAGGCACTGGCCGACATGCTGGGCGAGATCGGCTGCCGCTACGTGCGCATCGCCGCGGTCGCGCTCGACGAGACGTCGCGCATGGTGGTGACCCACGACCGGGAAGGCGCGGCCGAGGCCGCCGGCTACCTGCACACGCTCGGCCACCGCGACATCGCACTGGTCACCGGGCCGCGCAGCTACCGCTCCGCGATCGAACGCACGTCCGGGTTCGTGGACGCGCTTGCGCGCCATGGGCTGGACGTGCCGAAGGCGCGCATCGTGGAGGCGGGCTACACCTTCGAGTCCGGCGTGGCCGCCGCCGAGCAGCTGCTGTCCGGCAACCGTCGTCCCAGCGCGATCTTCTGCGGCAACGACGAGATGGCGGCCGGCGTGTACAAGGTCGCGCTGCGCGCGGGCATCGCCATCCCGCAGCACCTGTCGGTGGTCGGTTTCGACGACAGCCCGCTGGCCTCGCGGCTGTGGCCGGCACTCACCTCGGTGCGGCTCCCGATCCGCGACATGGGCCGGATCGCGGCCGGCATGCTGCTGCAGGATCCCGCTGCATCGGCGAGCCTGGCCGCCGGCAGCGTTCACCCGCACCTGATCATCCGGGACTCGTCGCAGCATCCGCCGGCCTGATCGCGGCGACACCCGCGTGGGCCGGCGGGGTGGTGGCTGCAGCGCAGCGCGGCGCACGCTCCGGACCAGTTCCGCACTGCGGAATGACACCGGTTACCCGGCGGTCTAGACTGGGCTTCGACGACAGCCTGCGAGACCGCCATGCCCGCAACCGTGTACGCCAGGACCCTCCACGCCACCCATCCGGACTCCATGGTGGGTGCCAGCAACGACCAGTTGCGCGCGCGCTACCTGATGGACGGGCTGTTCACGGCCGACGCGATCGTTCTCAACTACACGCACTACGAGCGCATCGTGGTCGGCGGCGTGGCGCCGGTGTCCGGCGCGGTGACGCTTCCGGCGCAGGCCGAGCCGGCCTCCGCCGCCGGCAAGCCCTTCCTCGAGCGTCGCGAGCTCGCGGCGGTGAATGTCGGCGACGGCGCGGGGACGGTGACCGTCGACGGCACCGCGTACGTGCTCGGGCCGCGCGATGGCATCTACATCGCGATGGGCAGCGCTGACGTGCGCTTCGAGTCGTCGGACGCCGGCAGCCCGGCGCGCTTCTACCTGTTCTCGACCCCGGCGCACGCGCGGTACGAGACCAGGCACATCGCACTCGACCAGGCCGTCGCACTGGAGCGCGGCTCGCTGGAGACCTCGAACGAACGCACCATCTACCAGTACATCGTGCCGGCCACCTGCAAGTCGTGCCAGCTGCTGCTCGGGGTGACCCTGCTCAAGACCGGCAGCGTGTGGAACACCATGCCGCCGCACCTGCATGACCGCCGGTCCGAGGTGTACCTCTACTTCGGCCTCGGCGACGACCAGAAGGTCATGCACTTCATGGGCGACCCCGCCGACATGCGCCACATCGTGGTCGGCAACGAGGAGGCCGTGGTGTCGCCGCCGTGGTCGATCCACATGGGGTCGGGCACGCGCAACTACGGCTTCATCTGGGCCATGGGCGGCGAGAACCTGGACTACACCGACATGCAGCAGCTGGACATCTGCCAGCTGAAGTAGCCGTCCCCCCCGACCCGGGTGCCGCTGGTGGCGGCCCGACCATCGCAACGCTGGAGCACGACATGACGAGTGCGTTCGACCTGAGCGGCAGCGGGGCCCTGGTCACCGGTGCCAACACCGGCCTCGGACAGGGCATCGCGCTGGCGCTCGCCGGTGCCGGTGCCGACATCGTCGCACTCGGCCGCAGTGCGCCCGGCGACACCGAAACCGCGACCCGGGCGCTGGGGCGCCGCTTCGCGTGGGTGGAGGCGGCGCTCGACACCACCGCGCCGATCGCCGACGCCGTGGAGCGCGCGGCGGCCGCGTTCGGCGGCGTCGACATGCTGGTCAACAACGCCGGCACCATCCGTCGCCAGGACGCCCTCGATTTCACCGAGGACGACTGGGACGCGGTGATGGGCGTCAACCTCAAGAGTGCGTTCTTCCTGTCGCAGGCGGTCGCGCGCACCTGGGTCGCTGGCGGGCGCGGCGGCAAGATCGTCAACATCGCCTCGATGCTGTCGTTC
>DATINB010000275.1:0-2680 GCA_035474775.1 Luteimonas sp. | reverse complement strand
CGACGCTGGCGCGGTTGAGCACGTAGGTCAGGGTGAAGAACAACGCCGAGAGCAGCGCGATGCCGACCGCCGCCAGGGCTCGGGTGTCCGTGCGTGGCGCACCGCTGCCGATCCCTGCGCTCATGCGCGAAACCCGGTGGCGCCGGTCCGGCCGCGGGCTCCGGGGTGGCACGCACCTGCGGCGAACCGCGACCGCCTCACGCGGGCGCGTCGGGGCGGAGGTGCCGTTGCGCACGCAGCAGCGACACCACCAGCGCGTCGACCTGCGCCTCGTCGTGGGCCGCGGTCAGGGTGATGCGCAGCCGCGCCTGGCCGTCCGGTACGGTGGGCGGACGGATCGCGGTGACCCAGATGCCATCCGCTTCGAGGGCCGCCGCCATTGCCAGGGCGTGGGCATTGCTGCCGCACGACAACGGCTGGATCGGCGTCTGCGAGGGCAGCAGCGGCAGGCCGGCGCGGAGGGCAGCGTCCCTGAAGTGCGACACCAGGGCGTCGAGCTTGTCGCGGCGCCAGTGCTCGCGGCGCGCCAGCTTCACCGCCGCGAGCGACGCGGCCGCCTGTGCCGGCGGCATCGCGGTGGTGTAGAGGTACGGGCGCGCGGTCTCGGCGAGGTGCTCGACGAGCCCGGCGTCGCCGACCACCGCCGCACCGATGCCTCCGAGTGCCTTGCCCAGCGTCACCAGCTGCAGGGGCATGGCATCGGCCTTCAGCTTGGCGGCGGCCACGCTGCCGCGGCCCTCCGGCCCGCGGACGCCGACACCGTGGGCGTCGTCGACGTACAGCAGCGCGCGCTGCAACTTGGCGGCGAGCGCGAGTTCGCGCAGCGGCGCGACGTCGCCATCCATGCTGAAGACGCCGTCGGTGGCCAGCACCGCCGCGCCGTCGGGCACGCTGCGCAACTGACGCACCGCGCCTTCGGCATCGCAGTGCGGGTAACGGCGCAGCCTGCACCCGGCCAGGCGCGCGGCATCGACCAGGGAAGCATGGTTGAGGCGGTCCTGCACGCAGATGTCGTCGTCGCCGAGCAACGACTGCAGCACCGCCAGGTTGGCCATGAAACCGCTGCCGAACAGCAGTGCACGCGGCGCCTGCAACCAGTCGGCGAGCTCGCGCTCGAGCGCCTCGTGCGCGGCATGGTGGCCACAGACCAGGTGCGAGGCGATGCCGCCGGCGCCGTCGCGCGCGGCCGCCGACTGCAGCGCATCGACCACCTGGAACTGCTGCGACAGGCCGAGGTAGTCGTTGCCGCAGAAATTCAGCAGCCAGCGGCCATCGACCTCGCAGCGCACGCCGTCACGGCGCGTGACGATGCGCCGCGTGCGCTGCAGGCCGGCTTCGGCACGGCGCAGGCGCAGCGCGTCCACGCGGTCGCGCAGGTCCGGACGCTCAGCCACCCTGCTGGCCCCACACGGCGAGCGCTCCGAGGGCGATCGCCGGCAGCATCGCCAGCCCACGCAGGGCCACCCCGATCCGGGCCGGCGCGGCGAGGTTGCGGTCGCGCATCTCGCCGGCGTCGGCCAGCGAACGGCGCGCCTGCACCAGCGTGGCCAGCAACAACGCGATGGCGAACGGGATTCCGGCGCCCGCGCGCTGGAAGAAGAACACCACGCCGGCGCCGAACACCCCGATCACCACGAGATGCAACCAGGCCGGACGCATCGGCCGGCCGGCACCCCGGCTCGCGACCACCCCGCCGGACGCCACCAGTGCCAGCACGAGCAGGTACAGCCAGGCCCAGACGGGCAGGTTCATGCCGCGCAGGATGTGCTGTGTGCCGCGCCCGCCGGCGGGCCCGCCGGGTGCGCGGTGATCTCCGCATGCACGGTCCCGGCGCGGTCATGCCCGGCGGCGTCCACCGCCACCGCCATCGGCCGCAGGCCGAGGCGTTCGAACAGCGCGCGGTCGCGCTCGGTCGCGGGGTTGCCGGTGGTGAGCAACGTGTCGCCGTGGAAGATGGAGTTGGCGCCGGCGGCGAAACACAGCGCCTGCAGCTCATCGCTCATCGATTCGCGCCCGGCCGACAGCCGCACCATCGACCGCGGCATGGTGATGCGCGCCGCGGCGACGGTACGCACGAACTCGAAGGGATCGAGCTCGACGGTCCCGTGCAGCGGCGTGCCCTCCACCTGCACCAGGCGGTTGATCGGCACGGAGTCGGGGTGGGACGGCAGGGTGGCCAGCATCTGCAACAGCCCGGCGCGCTGACGGCGCGACTCGCCCATGCCGACGATGCCCCCGCAGCAGGTCTTCATGCCGGCGTCGCGGACATGCGCCAGCGTCTCCAGGCGGTCCTGCATCTCGCGCGTGTGCACGATGGCGCCGTAGAACTCCGGATCGGTGTCGATGTTGTGGTTGTAGTAATCGAGGCCGGCGTCCCTGAGGGCGGCGGCCTGGGGCGCGCTGAGCATGCCCAGGGTCGCGCACGTCTCGAGACCCAGCGCGCGCACGCCGCGGATCATCTCGGCCACCTTGGGGATGTCGCGGTCCTTCGGCGAGCGCCACGCGGCGCCCATGCAGAAGCGCGAAGCGCCCGCGGCCTTGGCCTGGCGCGCCTTTTCCAGCACCGCCGCGGTCTCCATCAGCTTCTGTGCGTCCACGCCGGTGTCGTAGCGCTGCGCCTGTGGGCAGTACGCGCAGTCTTCCGGACACCCGCCGGTCTTGACCGACAGCAGCGTGCTGA
>DATINB010000274.1:0-2154 GCA_035474775.1 Luteimonas sp. | reverse complement strand
CGGGGATGGGCCACAGGTTGCTGGCCGGCATCACGATGTATTCGGCGAACGCACCGTCGCGATGCACGCCGATGCCCACCGTGTTGGGGCACAGGTGCTGCTTGCCGGCGCGGCAGTTGCGGCAGTGCCCGCAGACGATGTGGCCTTCGGCGGACACCCGCTGGCCGATCGCGTAACCCGCCGCCCCCGGGCCCAGCTCCGCGACGCGGCCGACGAACTCGTGGCCGATCACCAGGCCGGGCTTGATGGTGCGCTGGCTCCAGTCGTCCCACAGGTAGATGTGCAGGTCGGTGCCGCAGATCGCGGTCTTCTCGAGCTTGACCAGCACTTCGTTGGGGCCCGGCACCGGTACCGGCACCTCTTCCATCCAGATGCCCCGGGTGGCTTCGCGCTTGACCAGCGCCTTCATCATGCGGCCCATCGATCACGTCCGTCGCGGTGCTGGAAAGCCGCCAATCATACGCCCGCGCCGGGGCCGGGCCTGCGGATTTGCCTCCTCCATCCGCCTTGGCTATGGTCGCCGGCCGTGCCTCCGGAGACGCTGCATGCGCGCTGCCCTGTTCACCGTGTGCGCGCTCGCCAGCGGGGCGGTGGCTGCCGGGGAAGGCATGTGGCTTCCGGCGCAACTTCCGGAGATCGCGCCGCAGCTCGAGGCCGCCGGCTTCAAGGGCTCCGCCGACGACCTGGCCGACCTGTCGCGCGCCCCGCTGAGTGCCGTGGTGTCCCTGGGTGGCTGCACGGCGAGCTTCGTCTCGCCGCAGGGCCTGCTGCTCACCAACCACCACTGCGCCTTCGGTGCCATCCAGCTCAACTCCGGTGCCGGGCGCAACCGGATGGCGGAGGGCTTCAACGCCGCCACCCACGCGGACGAGCTGTCCGCGGGGCCGGCGGCACGGGTGTTCGTCACCGTCGCGTCGGACCGCATCACGGACCGCGTACTGGCGGCCGCGCGTGGCACCACCGGACGCGCCTACTTCGATGCCGTCGAGGCGGCCGGGAAGGCCGCGGTCGCCGAGTGCGAAGCCGACCCCGGCCACCGCTGCAGCGTCGCGGACATGTCGGCCGGCAGCGACTTCCACCTGGTCAAGCAACTCGAGTTGCGCGACATCCGGCTGGTCTACGCGCCGCCGGAATCCATCGGCAACTACGGCGACGACGTCGACAATTTCGTGTGGCCGCGCCACGTCGGCGACTTCACCTTCCTCCGTGCGTACGTGGGTACCGACGGCAAGCCGGCGGCGTTCGACCCCGCCAACGTCCCGTATGCCCCGCCCGCGCACCTCCAGGTCGCCACGGGACCGCTGGCGCCCGGCGACTTCATGATGCTGGCCGGCTATCCGGGGCGGACGTTCCGCCACCGCACCGCCGGCGAATTCGCCGACCAGGTCGACTGGCAACTGCCGGCACGGGTCGAAAGCACGGCCGGCCTGATCCAGGCCATCGAATCGGCGACCGAGGGCGACGAGGCCCGTGCCGTCCTGTACGCAGCGTCACTTGCCGGGCTCAAGAACACGCTGAAGCGTGCGCAGGGTGAACTCGAGGGCCTGCGGCGCAGCGATGCGGTGTCGGCCCGGCGCGAAGATGAAGCGGCGATGCTGGCCTGGCTTTCGTCCCAGCCGGGTGCGGCCGCGGCGCGTGCCGACATCCTCGCCGCGCAGGCCGTGCTCGACGAGGCACGGTCCACCCGCGAGCGCGACCAGTGGCTGGCGGGTCCGCGTCCGCTGCTGATGGCGTCGGCACTGACGCTGCAGCGCCTCGCCGGCGAGCGGCGCAAGCCGGACTCCGAGCGCCAGCCCGGCTACCAGCTGCGCGACGAGGCCATGCTGGAAGGAACCCTGCGCCAGGTGCAGCGTCGCTACCACCCGGAGGTGGAAAAGGCCTTCTGGCGCCATCTGCTGTCGCGCCATCGTGCGCTGCCGGCCGACCAGAGGATCGCCGAGGTCGATGCCGTGTTCGGGTCCGACCCGGCGAGCAGCGCTCGCATCCTCGACCGGCTGTACGCACGGACCACGCTGGATACGGAGACCGAGCGCATGCGCTGGTTCAAGGCGCCCCCCGACGCGCTCGCCGGCGCCTCGGACCCGCTGTTGCAGGCCGCCGCACGCCTCCTGCCCGCCATCCTCCGTCACGAAGCCGCGGGCAAGGCGCGCGAGG
>DATINB010000273.1:0-2423 GCA_035474775.1 Luteimonas sp. | reverse complement strand
AGGTGCTGGTCTTGCGTGTCGTCGACCCGCCCTTCTCGGCGTTCATGGCCATCCGCCAGTTCGACGCGCTGCGCAGCGGCGACACCGGCTTCCGCATCGCCTACGAATGGCGTGCGCTGGATGCGATCGCGCCGACGCTCGCGGTCGCGCTGGTCGCCGCGGAAGACCAGAACTTCGCCCGTCACGACGGCTTCGACCTGGCCGCGATCGCTCAGGCGCGTGAACACAACGCACGCGGGCGCCCGGTGCGCGGCGCGAGCACCATCAGCCAGCAGCTGGCCAAGAACCTGTTCCTGTGGAGTGGACGCAGCTGGCTGCGCAAGGGCCTCGAGGCCTGGTACACCGTGCTGATCGAGGCACTGTGGCCCAAACAGCGGATCCTCGAGACATACGCGAACGTCGCCGAGTTCGGCGATGGCATCTATGGCGCGCAGGCAGCCGCCCGCGCCTTCTGGAGCAAGGATGCGGCGCGCCTCACCCTGACCGAGAGCGCGCGGCTGGCGGCGGTGCTGCCGAGCCCGAAGCGCTACAACGCCCGGCGCCCGGGCCCCCATGTGCAGCGACGCACGCGCTGGATCGAACGCAACGTGCGCCGGCTGGGCGGCACCGCGTACCTGGAGACGCTGCAGTGACGGCGATCGCGGGCATTCCGCCGACCGACGCCTCACGGATGACGGTGGTCGTGGCCGCCTACAACGAAGCCGCGTCGCTGCCGGCGCTGCATGCCAGGCTGGCGAGCGTGCTGACGGCGTTGCGCGTCGCGACCGGCCTCGAGGGCCTCGTGCTGTATGTCGACGATGGCAGCCGTGACGGGACCTGGGACGCACTGCTGGCCATCGCGGCGCGCGACGACCGCGTGTCGCTGTTGCGGCTCTCGCGCAACTTCGGCAAGGAGGCGGCGCTGACCGCCGGCCTGGACCTCGTGGAGACCGGGGCCGCACTGATCCTCGATGCCGACGGCCAGGACCCACCGGAGCTGATCCCGGCGTTCGTCGCCAAATGGAAGGAGGGTTTCGACGACATCCATGGCACGCGCCTGCGCCGCGAGGGTGAAGCGTGGTGGAAGAAGGCCAGCGCGCACGGCTTCTACCGGGTGATGGAACGCCTGTCGAACACCCCCATTCCGCGCGACACCGGCGACTTCCGCCTGCTGTCGCCGCGCGCCCTGGCGGCATTGCGGCAATTGCGCGAGCGCCATCGATTCATGAAGGGCCTGTTCGGGTGGGTGGGCTTCAACCGCGCCGCGCTGCCTTACCAGCGCGCGGCGCGGCTGGCCGGCGACAGCAAGTTCACCGTGTGGCGGCTGTGGAACTTCGCGCTGGAGGGCATCACCAGTTTCTCCACGGCACCGTTGCGTCTCGCCACCTACCTGGGCGTGGCCACGGCGCTCGTCGCGTTCCTGTACGCACTGTGGATCATCGGAAAGGCACTGCTCTTCGGCGATCCGGTGGCCGGCTGGCCGAGCATGATGGCGGTGATCCTGTTCCTGGGTGGCGTCCAGCTGATGGCGCTGGGGCTGATCGGTGAGTACCTCGGGCGGCTGTACGAGGAATCCAAGCAGCGCCCGATCTACCTGGTGCAGGACTGGCACCCGGCGCCAGGCGTATCCTCCGGCGGGATGGAGCAGCCTGCGCCTGCAGGCGACCATGCGGACAACCACGGAGGCAGCCATGCGCACGGTGCGGCAGTTGCTGGCGTCGAAGACGCCTGAGGTATTCGCGGTTGCACCCGAGGTGCCGGTGCTGGAGGCGATCCGGCTGATGGCGGAGAAACGCATCGGCGCCGTGTTGGTGCTGGCCGGCCCGCACCTCGCGGGGATCCTGTCGGAACGCGACTACGCACGCAAGATCGTGCTGGATGGCCGCTCGTCGCGCGACACGCCGGTGGCGGACATCATGACCGCGCAGGTGATCACCGTGGGGCTTGGCCACAGCGTCCAGGCGTGCATGGAGCTGATGACCGGCCATCGCATCCGCCATCTGCCCGTCGTCGACGGCGAGCAGGTGCTGGGCGTGGTCTCGATCGGCGACCTGGTCAAGGCGGTCATCGAGGACCAGCAGGTGGAGCTCGACCAGCTGCAACGCTACATCGCCAGCTGAGCCGGCCACCGCGTCGTCCCCAGTCCGCGTTCCGGGGCCGCGGCACGGGCGCGTGCGTCGCGCAGCGGTCTCCGTGCCAGGGGGCCGTCGCCCTCAGCGCGCGTAGTCCCCGCCGCAGCCGCTGTCCTCGCCACCGCCCAGATCGATGGTGGCGAGCAGCGCCGCCGGGGGTGCGATCGAGCCGAGCGCCAGGGCGATCGCGCCGCGCAGGCCGAGGCGGGCGAGGTCGGGCCTGAAGCTGGGATCCGCGAAACTCCCGCCGACCACCAGCGGCGAGCGCAGGGTGAGGAAGCTGCGGTCCTTCGGCCGCGGTCGCAGCTCCAG
>DATINB010000272.1:0-8912 GCA_035474775.1 Luteimonas sp. | reverse complement strand
CCGCTCGGCCCGGTCGGGACCGGTGTCCTCATGGATGCCCTCGGCCAGTTCCCGCAATGGCGCCGGCAGGGTCGGCCGCTGACCGACCGGCACGAAGAACCCGGTCACGGTGGAAGTATTGGGGAGCGGATAGTCCGGGTTCGCGGCGTGGCCCGACCACCAGCTGGCGGCCTCGGCGCGCATGCGTTCGTGCGCCAGGTGCCTGCTGACCAGCGAGCCCACGAGGTACAGGCCCAGCACCACGGCAATGCACGCCGTCACCGCCTGCAGGGTGAAGACGTAGCGGAGTCTGCGCGGCAAGCTCTGCGGCATGCGGGCGGGCGGCCGTCAGGCGGGTGGCTGCTCGATGTCGGCGATGCGGTAACCGGCGCTCTGCACCGTGTGCAGGAGGGGCTTGTCGTACGGCTTGTCGATGGTCTTGCGCAGGTTGTAGAGATGGCTGCGCAGGGTGTCGGAATCCGGAAGGCTGTTGCCCCAGATCTCGCGTTCGATCTCCTGGCGGTTCACCACCCGCGGCGACTCGCGCATGAGGATGGTCAGCAGCTTCAGGCCGATCGGCGACAGCTGCAGCTCGATTCCGCCACGAGTCGCCCGCAGGCTGGCCGGATCGAGCACGAGGTCGGCGACCTTCAGCACCTCGGAGCCCACCTGGCGGCGCTCGCGCCGGATCAGCGCGCGAAGCCGCGCCTCGAGCTCCTGGATCGCGAACGGCTTGGTCAGGTAGTCGTCGGCGCCCGCACCCAGCCCGGTCAGCTTTTCGTCCAGCGTGTCGCGCGCGGTCAGCATCAGCACCGGCGTCGACTTGCGGGCTTCCTCGCGCAGGCGCTTGCAGACCTCGATCCCGTCGAGCCGGGGCAGCATCAGGTCGAGCACGACCACGTCGTAGCTGTTCTCGGAGGCCAGGCGGTAGCCGTCCAGGCCATCGGACGCGTAGTCGACTTCGAATCCGCGGCCTTCGAGGTACTCGCCGACCATTTCGGAAATGTTGCGGTTGTCTTCGACGATGAGGACGAGTCCCCCCGGTTCCTGCGATCCGCGCATGCTCACTCGGTGCTCCGATGGTTGTTCTTCAGCTTTGTGAAGGGTGCAATCCGGCGGGTGCAGGAGTCGTGAAGGCGCTAGCCTGTACGCCCACGCCGCGTGTGCACCGCCATGCCGACCGCCACCGAACGCTTCGCGCCGATCCTCCTGCTGCTGGCATCCAACGTGTTCATGACGTTCGCCTGGTACGGCCACCTGCGCTACAAGTCGGCGCCGCTGATGCTGGCCATCCTGGTCAGCTGGGGGATCGCATTCTTCGAATACACGCTGATGGTTCCGGCCAACCGCCTGGGCAGCGCCGCCTACTCGGCGCCGCAACTCAAGGGCATGCAGGAGGTGCTGACCCTGGTGGTGTTCGCCTGCTTCTCGACCTGGTACCTGGGCCAGCCACTGAAATGGAACCACTGGGCCGGCTTCGCCCTGATCGTGGTCGCGGCATGGCTGATCTTCCTGGACTGAACGCGCGCGATGCGCCTGCGTTCAGAACGGGATGCGGCCGATCAGGATGTCCTTGAACATCACCCAGTCACCCGCGAACGAATACAGCGGATGACGAAAGGTCGCGGGGCGGTTCTTCTCGAACACGAAATGACCGATCCACGCGAACCCGTAGCCACACAGCAACGCCCCGAGGATCCACCACCCGTCACGCTGCACCACAGCGATTCCGAGCAGGACCAGCACGCCGGAGCTGCCCAGGAAGTGCAGGCGCCGGGACACGCGGTTGGAATGTTCGGCGAGGTAATCGGGGTAGAAGGCGCGGAAGTTCTGGTACCTGGGCAATGCCGGCTCCTCGTTGATCCCGCGGCGCGGGGCGACTGCTCACCGCCTGTCCCGTTCCCCGTCCTTGACACGCTCCCAGTAGCGATCCTGCGCCTTGGGCGTGAGCGCGGCAAGCTCGACGCCGTCGTCCCGGGCCATCGCTTCCATGCAGCGGAAGCGACGTTCGAACTTGGCGTTGGCGCCGCGCATGGCGGTGCCGACGTCGACCCGCGCGTGGCGCGCGAGGTTGGCGGCGACGAACAGCAGGTCGCCCAGTTCGTCCTGCAGGCGCAGGCGCGCCGCGGCGTCGCCGGGGCTGGACTCGAGCGTGTCGAACTCGACGCGCACCTCGTCGATCTCCTCCTGCAGCTTGGCGAGCACCGGCCGGTGTCCGGGCCAGTCGAAGCCGACGCGCGCCGCCAGATCCTGCAGTTTCACCGCGCGCTGCCACTCCGGCATCCCGCGCGCCACGCCGGCCAGCGCCGAGGCGTCGACGTCGCCCGCGTCGGCACGCTCGGCACGCTTGAGCGCATGCCAGCCGGGCGTGGCGCCGGCATCGCCGAACACGTGCGGATGGCGCCGTTCCATCTTGGCGCTGATCGCGGCCACCACGTCGCCGAAGCCGAATGCACCGGCCTCGCTGGCCATCTGCGCATGGAAGACGACCTGCAGCAGCAGGTCACCGAGCTCGTCCCGGAGCGCCGGCAGGTCGCCGCGATCGATGGCGTCGGCAACCTCGTAGGCCTCTTCGATCGTGTACGGCGCGATGGAGGCGAAATCCTGGGCCACGTCCCACGTGCAGCCGTGCACGGGATCGCGCAACCGCGCCATGATCGCCAGCAACCTTGCAATGCCGCCGGGGTCGTGATCAGCCATCCAGCCATGCCTGCCATGGCAGCAGCGGATCGGCCAGCGCGATGAAATCACCGTTGAGCAAGGTGTCGCGCTGGTTGTAGCGCAGCGGCCGGCCCTGCCGATCCACGACGCAGCCGCCGGCGGCTTCGACGATGGCCTGCCCTGCAGCCGTATCCCACTCGCTGGTCGGGCCGAAGCGCGGGTACACGTCCAGTCCGCCGTCGGCCAGGAGGCAGAACTTCAACGAAGACCCCATCGCCAGCGGTTCGGCGTCGCCGATCCGCGCCATGATGCGCGCCGTGTGCGGGTCCAGGTGCGAGCGGCTGCCGGCCACGCGCAGCGGCCGTGCGCCCGCGTGGCGGGCACGGATCGCGCGCTCGCCGTCGGCATCGCACCGGAACGCACCCCGTCCCTGCGTGCCGTGCCACAGCATGCCGGTGACCGGCGCCTGGATGACGCCGAACACGGCCACGCCGTCGTGCACCAGCGCGATGTTCACGGTGAACTCGCCATTGCGCTTGACGAACTCGCGCGTGCCGTCGAGTGGATCGACGACCCACAACGTGCGCCAGCGGCGACGCTCCGCGCTGTCCACCAAGTGCGCCGATTCCTCCGAGAGCACCGGGATGTCCGGCGTCAGGCGCTGCAGGCCGGCGACGATGCAGCGGTGCGCCGCCATGTCGGCAGCGGTCAGCGGGCTGGCATCCTGCTTGAGCGCCACGCTGAAGTCCTGCGCGTACACGGCGAGGATGGCATCCGCGGCGTCCCGCGCCAACGCGACCACGCCGGCGCGCACGCGCTCATCGGGCGTCATGGTGCAGCATCCACTCGCGCGCGATGTAGAGCGCCGCGATCGAGCGCCCCTCGGAGAAGTCCTCGCGCAGGATCAGTTCGTGCAGTGCGTCCAGCGGCCAGGGCACCACCTCCAGCTCTTCCGGCTCGTCACCGGGCAGCCGCTCGGGATAGAGGTCGCGCGCCAGCACGAGATGCGTCTGGTGGCTCATGTAGGTCGGCGCCAGGCTCAGCGAGCGCAGCACCTGCAGCGATCGGGCGCCATAGCCTGCCTCTTCCTTGAGTTCGCGGTCGGCGGCCTGCAGGGGCGTCTCACCGGCGTCGATGCGGCCCTTGACCAGCCCCAGTTCGTAACGGTGCACGCCGGCGGCGTATTCGCGCACCAGCAGCACGGTCCGCTCGTCGAGCATCGGCACCACCGCCACCGCGCCGTGGCCGCGCCCATGCAGGCGCTCGTAGTGCCGGCGCTCGCCATTGGCGAACTCGAGGTCCAGGCGCTCCATGCGGTAGGGACCGGCATCGTGTTCGGTGACGCCGTGGATCACCGGGAGACGCGTCGTCACGACGGCGATCCGGTGGCCACGCAGGCGATAATCGGGGAATGACGGAAAAGGCTCACGATGGCGGCATTCTAACGGAGGGCGATGCCTGGCGGTCGCGCGACCTGGCCGTGCTGTGGCATCCCTGCACGCAGATGCGCGAGCATCCCGACGTGCTGCCATTGCTGACCATCGCACGCGGTGAAGGCGCATGGCTGGTCGACCATGACGGCAAGCGGACCCTGGATGCGATCAGCAGCTGGTGGACCAACCTGCATGGCCACGCCGAGCCGCGGATCGCCGAGGCCATCGCGCGCCAGGCGCGCACGCTGGAACACGTGCTGCTGGCCGGGGTCTCGCACGCGCCGGCAGTGGAGCTGGCCGAGCGGCTGCTGGCCATCGCGCCGCGACAGCAGGGGCGCGAGCCGCTGACCCGGGTGTTTTACGCCGACAACGGCTCCTCCGGCGTCGAAGTCGCGCTGAAGATGGCCTTCCACTGGTTCCGCAACCGCGGCGACGAACCGCGTCGGACCAAGTTCGTGGCGCTGGAGAACGGCTACCACGGCGAGACCATCGGCGCGCTGTCGGTGGGCGACATCCCCCTGTACCGGCGCACCTATGCGCCCCTGCTGATGGACTGCCTGTTCGCACCGTCGCCGGACGCCTATGCGGCGCGCGACGGCCAGAGTGCCGCCGGGCGCGCCGAGGATGCCGCCGACGACCTGGCCCGCCTGTTCGACGCGCACCCCGGCGAGATCTGCGCGCTGATCCTGGAGCCCCTGGTGCAGTGCGCGGGTGGCATGCGCATGTACGATCCCGCGTACCTGCGTCGCGCGCGCGAACTGTGCGACGTGCATGGCGCGTTCCTGATCGCCGACGAGATCGCGGTGGGCTTCGGGCGCACCGGCACGATGTTCGCGGTCGAACAGGCCGGCGTGATGCCGGACCTCCTGTGCCTGTCCAAGGGCCTGACCGGTGGCTTCCTGCCGCTCGCCGCGGTGCTGGCCACCCAGGCCATCTTCGACGGCTTCCTCGACGCGTCGCGCGAACGCGCCTTCCTGCATTCGCACAGCTACACGGGCAACCCATTGGCCTGCGCGGCGGCACTGGCGTCGCTCGACATCTTCGCGAGCGACGGCGTCCTCGAACGCAACGCGATTACGGCCACCACCATGGCGCGACTGGCGGCACCCATCGCCGGCGTCCGGCACGTGGCCGATGTCCGCCAGACGGGCACCATCGTCGCCTTCGAGCTCGCACGCGACGGCAACCGGGCCACGCCGTTCGCGCCGGGGCAGCGCATCGGCCTGCGCACCTACCGGGCCGCGCTGGATCGCGGCGTCCTGCTGCGCCCGCTCGGCGACATCGTGTACTGGATGCCGCCGTACTGCATCGACGAAGGACAACTGGCGCTGCTGGCGGCCGCCACGGCCGCGGCAATCGAGGAGGCGACCCAGTGAGTGGCCACCGGTGCGCGATGGCGTCGTCGTCGGGGACGGTGCCGGGGCGCGGGGCCGGGTCGGCTGCGCGCGACGCCGGGAGCCTCCAGTGCGGGTGACGCGCGTCCACGTCGACATGCCCCTGGTGGTCGGCCAGCGCGTGACGCTGCCGGTGGCGGCCGCCACGCACCTGCTGCGCGTGCTGCGGCTGGATGTCGGCGATGCCTGCACCCTGTTCAATGGCGACGGTCTCGAGGTCCACGCACGCGTGGCCACCGATGCCCGGCACGGTGGCGAGGTCGACCTGCTGGCGGCGCGCGTGGTGGAAGTGGAATCGCCGCTGCACGTCGTGCTGCTGCAGGGCATCGCGCGCGGCGAGAAGATGGACTGGATCCTGCAGAAGGCTACCGAGCTGGGCGTCGTCGCCTTCGTTCCAGCCAGCAGCGAGCGCAGCGAGGTGCGCCTGGATGCGCAGCGCGCGGCCAAGCGCCTGGCGCACTGGCAGAGCGTGGTGGCCTCCGCCTGCGAACAGTGCGGACGCGTGAGGATCCCCGCCGTCGCCATGCCGGCCGCATTGCCCGCGGCGCTCGCCGCGTTGCCGGCTGATGCGACACGGCTGCTGCTGGATCCGCAGGGCGCGAGCGATGTCGCCGGCCTCGCCGCGCCGTCGGCGTCGACCATCGTGGTGGCGATCGGTCCGGAAGGCGGCTGGTCGCCCCGCGACCGCGACACGCTGCGGGCCGGCGGTTTCACCGGACTGCGCCTGGGGCCGCGCATCCTGCGCACCGAAACCGCAGGCATCGCGGCGATCGCCGCGCTGCAGTCGCGCTTCGGCGACCTTCGCTAGACCAGGTACCCGTGCAGCGTCATGGCCGCGGCGACGCAAGCGACGCGACGCGGGTCGGGCGCGGGTCGTACGCTGCCGTCGCCAGGGCTAGGCGGCGTGTGCCAGCGCGCCGTGCAGGGCCTCCTCGATGACCGCGAGGTCGGGGATGTGCGCGGCATCGTCCTTCAGCGTGACCTGCATGCGGACGCCGGCAGGGTCGCCGGCGTCGTCCTGTTGCTCGCCGTCGGCGCGGTCACCGGGGGTCGACCGCAGCAGGGTGTCGCGCGAGACGGTGACCAGTCGCGGGAAGCCCTGCGTCAACAGCGCGAAATGGGGCAGCCGTGCATCGCCCCCGAGCGCCTTCAGCACCAGGATCTTGCTGCCGAGCCCGCCGCGCTCGTCTCCGGCGATGCCGCTCAGTCGCGCAAACGACACCAGCGGCACTTGCCAGCCGCGCCATCGCAGCCGGCCGAGCAGCCAGTCCGGGGCGCCGTCCACCGGGTCCGGGTCGGCATACGACAGCACCTCGGCGATCGCGGCATTGGGCAGCAGCAGGCGTGCTCCCTGGATCTGGATCAGCACGCCGCGGATATCACTGGCAAGGGTCATGGTCTAGCGCCTCAAGGGGCCCAGCGTTCAGCCAGGTGCTCGCCCAGTGCGGACGGCGATTCGGACAGGCCACCGATCGCGATCACCGCCGCCGCGCCGGCCGCGTCGTAGCAGGTGTCGGGCGACTGCGCGCAGAGGAGGCCGCCCCGGGACTGCAGGGCCCGGGCAGCCTCCAGCAGCGTCGGGCTGCTGCCACTCAGGAACAGCACCGCGCTGTCGGTGGCGGGAAGCGCGGAATAGAGCGCCGCTGCAGATTCGGCGTCGCCGGCGGATGCCGCGAACACCAGGCCGCCGCGCAGTGGCTCCACGGTGACCTCCGGTGGAAGGAAGTGGACGGTGCCGGCTGCGGCCGGTTCACCCGCCACCGCCAGCGCCACGGGCAGCGCCGAAGCCCGTTGCATCTGCTTGACCAGGCGGTCGTAGCGGCCGCCATCCAGGTGCAGCCTCACCAGCACGGCGCGCGGGAACCCGTCCGGCAGCGCGGCCAGCAACTGGCGCACCGCGTCGGGCCCGCCGAGGCCGCCTTCCAGCAGCACCGCACCACGCAGTGGACCGTGTCCATAGCTGTCGGAATCCGCGAGCGAGAGACCGGCAACGCGCTGTTCGAGCGCATCGAGATCGCGATCGATGCGCTGGCCGCCCACGCCGGCGCTGGCCGCGATCGGGGCATCGTCGTCGGCCAGCGAGAGGGTGCCGGCGAACGACGGCGGGCCGGCATCGGCCGCCGCCGGCAGGTCGCCGTCGTCCGGATCCACGGCCCGCTGCGCAGGATCCACGTCGTCCACGTCGCCCACGTCGCCCACGTCGTCCATGTGGTCCGCGTCGTCGTCGAAGTCGCTGCCGGTGCGTGCTGCAGCGTGGCCGCCTGCTGCACCGGCACCCTCCGGTTCTTCCGCGAGCGCCTGCGCGTTGCGCAGGAATGCCGCGAATTCGTTGTCCTCGAGCGAGGTGGCGTCGAAGCCTGCGGAGGCCGAGGACCAGTCCATGTCTTCCGCGGAGAGGAGCCCCGCCGCAAGGCCGGGACCGTCCATGTCGGCCTCGGGCAGATGCAGGTCGGGATCGGCGGCAATGCTGTCCAGGTCGAAGTCCAGTTTCGGCAGGCCGTCGCCGCGCGCGCCGGCCGGTTGCTCGCCTGCAGCCTGCAGCCGCGCGTCGCGCGGGACATCCGAGGCGCGCTCCAGGGCTTCGCCGGTGAAGGCGCTGATGTCGAGTTCACCGATCTCGATGCGGCTGGAGGCCAACGGTCCGGGCACGGGCTGCCAGTCGGCCTCGGTCTCGCCGCCAGGCGGCAGCACGTCGTCGTGCCGGTTGAGCTTGGCACCCAGGTGGCGGGCCCAGCGCGCGGCGTCCCACCCTTCCCGCTGCGCGGCCAGCTCCGCCTCGTCGAAGATCACGATGCGCGACGGGTCGGCCAGCAATGCCTCGAAGCGATCCAGCGCATCCTCGACGGTGGGCTCCAGTGCCACCAGCACCGCCTGCGCGTCGAGCGGCGCCAGGGCCGCCGGATCACCGTCGACCGGGTC
Organism: Luteimonas sp.; assembly: GCA_035474775.1. GTDB lineage: Bacteria > Pseudomonadota > Gammaproteobacteria > Xanthomonadales > Xanthomonadaceae > Luteimonas. The sequence goes on along the minus strand of DATINB010000272.1, from coordinate 526 downwards.
GCAGACCGCGGCGATCTCGGCGCCGGCCTCGCGGACCGCCGCCTCGAGGCGCGTGCAGGCCTCGCCCGGCCGCGCCAGCAGGATCACGCGAATGGGCGCGTCAGACATCGTCGCGGGACAACTTCAGCAGGTCGTAGACGTTGCGGATCAACTCGTTCTCCTGGTACGGCTTGCCGAGGTACCGCTCGACGCCGATCTCGAACGCGCGCTGCCGGTGCTTCTCGCCGGTGCGCGAGGTGATCATCACGATCGGGATGTCGCGCAACCGCGGATCGAGCTTCATCTGCGTCGCCAGTTCGTAGCCGTCCATGCGCGGCATCTCGATGTCCAGCAGCATTAGGTCCGGCACGCGCTCGGCCATGCGCTCGAGCGCGTCGATGCCATCCTTCGCGGTGGACACCTCGAAGTTGTGCCGCTCGAGCACGCGCCCGGTGACCTTGCGCATGGTCACCGAATCGTCGACGACCATCACCAGCGGCACGCGGCGTGCCTCCGGCTGCGCGACGGGTGCAGCGTCGCGCGGCAG
>DATINB010000271.1:0-8754 GCA_035474775.1 Luteimonas sp. | reverse complement strand
CGCACGATCCTGCGGCCCACATAGTGGTCGGGCACGCTCGCCTGCAGACGCAGGTGCAACGCAAGTGCAGCCTCCCTCATCCGTTTGTCAGGGCCGATCCTGCGGCGGGCGTCTTCCATCGAGATGCCCAGCTCGCGCATGAGGCGCGTTTCCTCTGGCTCGTGGCGCTTCGTGCGCGCCACCCGTCGCGACGATGGCGGTGCATGCAAGACCGTCGCATAGCCGGACGCTTCGATGTGCATCCGCGATCCGTTTGTCGGCTGCGCAACCGGAGCGCGCGCCTCGCCTGCGCCGACGGCACGCACGACGGGGAGGGTGGCAAGCAGTGCGCCTGCTGCCAGGAGTCCGGCGCGGCAAGACGTGCGTCGTTCCATTCGCGTTCCCGATTGTCTGCCCTCCGAACCGCGAGGCTCCACCCGATTGTGTCGCAGCTGACCCCGGGGTGAGCCGGCAGCTTCCGCTACGTTACCAAGGCTGTTGATTCAGGCTTTTCCACGCCTCCCGGCGTCGACGGCGGGCGGCTTGAAACTATCGTCAAACAACGACCCCAGATCGAAGCTCGACCGCGCGCCGATGTCGTCGTAGTGCCGGTCGAGGAATGCCTGCGCCCATAGTGACCCACGTTCCTTGAGGTGCTCCAGGTACGCCCACTCCGCGTTCGACTTGCTGGACGCATCCAGCCCCTTCAACTCCTGGTCGGCGTGGATGATGTGCACGAACAGCGCGCGGTAGCGCTCCGAGTCCAGGCCTTCGGCCTCGATCAGCCGGTGCAGCAGCTCGATCGAGCGCAGCTCCTTGATCAGGCTCGCGTTGAAGGTGATCTCGTTCAGCCGGTTGATGATCTCGCGGCCGCTGCGCGGCAGTTCGTCGCGCACCATCGGGTTGATCTGCACGATGACCAGGTCGCGGGTGGCGGTGTTCTCCACCAGCGGGTACAGCGCGGGGTTGCCGATGTAGCCGCCGTCCCAGTACGCCTCGCCGTCGATCTCCACCGCCTTGAACACCGAGGGCAGGCAGGCCGAGGCCATCACCGCGTCCACGCCGAGCTCCGGCTGGCTGAAGGCGCGCGCGCGGCCGGTGCGCACGTTGGTGGCGGTGACGAACACCTTCAGCGCCGTGCAGCCGTTGACGCTGTCGAAATCCACCTCGCGCGCCACCAGGTCGCGCAGCGGGTTGATGTCGAGCGGGTTGAGCTCGTACGGGGAGAACTGCCGGGTGAGCTGCTCGAAGAACAGATACGCCGGGTTGCCGTCCAGCGACCATTGCCCGCCCAGGCGGTCCCACAGGCTGCGCTGCACCGGCGAGAAGCGCGCCGACTCGGCCACCGCCTTCCAGAAGCGCGCCAGCGCCTCGCGCGCGCCGTCGCGGCCGCCGCGCTGCAGGCCGTCAGCCATCACCACCGCGTTCATCGCCCCGGCACTGGTGCCGCTGATGCAGGCGATGTCGATGCGCGGGTCGGACAGCAGGCAGTCCAGCACGCCCCAGGTCAGCGCGCCGTGGGAGCCGCCGCCCTGCAGGGCGAGGTCGATGGTCTTGCCGGGGGGCGTGGATTTCGACGGCATGGTCGGCTTCCGTGTCGGGCGCCGGAAACGCCCGGGTACGAGCCACCTGGCGCTGCGGGTGCCGCCCTAGCCTATCGCATCATCGGTCCGCGACAGCTCCGGCGGGCGGGCGTGCACGCGACGCGTGCACAGGCACGGCTCCCACTGCCCCAGGCCTAACGTCCGAGCCGAACCGCGGTCTCGAGTGCGGGATCGCGTCGCGCCAGGACATCTTCGACCGTGGTCTCCACCAGCACGTCCGGCTGGATACCTGCGTCGGGCGCGCCAGCGTGCACCGTGGCCAGCAGCGGGATGTCCACCGCCACGCCCGAATAAGGCAGCGTGAGCCACGCCAGTTGCCCGCCGTTGAGCCCACGCAGGTTGCCGCCCGTGGGTTCGCCCACCAGCGTGGCGGCGCCGCTGGCCTGCAGGTCGCGCGCCAGCAGGAAACCGGCCGAGCTCATGCGCGGGCCCACCAGTGCGATCACCGTCCCCCGATACCGTGGTGCGCCCGGCATCACGGTCATCGCCGGCGGCTGCGCCTCCAGCAGCCAGTTCCCCCCGGCCTGTTTGCGCACCTGGCCGGTGCGGTCGAAGAAGCCGAAGTCCCAGGTGTCGAGGTAGCGCGCCAGGTCGTACGGCACGCGCTCGTAGGCGCTCTCGACGCGGCCTGCCGGCACCCGGTACGGACGGTCGATCAGGTACGCGACCAGGGCGCGGCCGATGGCGTCGTCGCCGCCCTCGTTCTGGCGCAGGTCGATGACCAGCCGCGGCGTGCGGGCCTTGGCCAGCGTTTCGAACGCGTCCTGCAGGAAGGTCTTCCAGTCGAAACCGTCGTTCCAGAACGCGAAGGTCGGCAGCGTGAGCGTGGCCGTGTCGCCCTCCACGGCGAATCGCCAGGCCATGTCCTGCGGGGGCCGGCCCGTCGCCCGCAATGCGGCCTCGCGCACGGCGACCGACTGGGCGGACACGACGGCCTCGCGCTCCGTGCCATCGGGCGCACGCACGGCAAGCCGGTAGCGCCCGGCCACCGGCGGATGCAGCAAGGGCAACAGCCGGTCCAGCGCGCCCCCTTCTTCGACGCTGTCGATCTGCGACAGCCGCTTGCCGTCGCTGCCGCCGTCGGCGCGCAGGTAGGGCATCAGCGTGTCGACCAGCTCGGGCACGCGGCGTCCGTCGATCGCCAGGATCTCCGTGTCGCCGGGCAGCGCCGGATCGGTGCTGGCGGTCACCAGCAGGCGCCCCTGCAGCAGGCGCACGCGCGCCGGCAGCGCGGGCAGGTTGGACAGCAGCGCCTGCATCGCAGGCCCCTGGTTCAGCGGATTGGTCCAGGTGTGGCCGCAGCGGATCGACGCGCTGATGCGCGTGGCCAGCAGGAACAGGGTGCCGGGCTCGGCGCTCTGGGCGACCGCGGCGCGCGCAGCGGCGAACTCCGCTTCGAGCCCGGCCGCCGTCTGGTACCGGTACAGCCCGGGGTGCAGGTCGCGGAGGGCCCGTTCGAGGATGCGCAGCTCGCGCGTGGCCTGGGCGGGCGTGAGCGGGTCGGCCATGACGTGGGCCGGCCACAGGGCGACCCACGCCGCCAGCAGCAAGGCAAGGATTCGGCGCATCGGAACTCCGGGGCTGGAAGGAGCCGGCAGCCTGCCGCCGCTGCCGCGTCCGTGCGCCCCAGGGGCGGAAAACCCGCGTGCCTTTTATGGTCTGGCACGCGTCCGACGCGCGCCGGCGCGGTACTCGGAGGGCGCGACGCCCGCCTGCGCCTTGAACCACCGGTTGAAGCTGCTCTTGGAATTGAAGCCGGCCCATTGCGCGAGCGCCAGCAGGTCGCCACTCGCGTCCTCGGACAGGCGCGCCTGCACCGCCTCCACCCGCAGCCCGTTGACCACGGCGTTGAAGGTCTGGCCGAGGCCCTCGTTGAAGGCGCGCGACAGGTAGCTGGTGTTGGTACCCAGGTAGCGCGCCAGGCGATCCAGGCTGAGGTCGGGGTCGCGCCACCAGCCAGCGGCCTGCAGCTGCAGTCGCCACTGCCGGCCCTCGATCGACCAGTCGCGCGGGACGGGAGGCGTGGCGGCGGGACGCGTGTCGTCCACGGCGGCCGGCTGGGGATAGGCGAGGTCGGCGTTGCGCCAGCCCTCCAGCCCCAGCCAGGTGACCAGCGCGGTCAGGGCCACGTACAGCGGCATGCGCTGGAAGTAATCGAATTGCAGCAGCGCGCTGGCCGCCTCGTATGCGGCCCACAGCGGCAGGATGACCGCCATCAGCACCAGGACGTTGCGCAGGCCCTGGATGCGGAACTGGTCGCGGTTGCTCAGGGTGGCGTCCAGCCACGCCTGGTAGCGGCGGTGCTGGCGCAGCGACAGCGCCAGGTAGCTCAGGAGCGAGGCCAGCTCCAGCCAGGTCTCGGCCGGGTCGATCCAGGGCGCGTCGACCCGGTCCGCCCAGGCGTTCTTGACCGCCAGCGGCTGCGCGAACATCACGAGGTAGTAGCCGAACTGCAGCGCTGCGGGCAGCAGGTGCCAGCCCCACCGCGGCGGCAGCCGGCCGGAGGTCAGCCGCACCACGTGCAGGTAGAGCAGGGGCCCCAGCGCCAGGCCGAACGACAGCGGCACGAACGACAGCCAGGGATAGGCGTCGAAGAACCCGGCGAAGCCGAGCACGTACGGCCCCAGCTTCAGCACGATGACCATGATCACCCCGGCAAGCAGGCGATTGGCGATGGCGTTGCGCCGCGACACCGCCAGCAACAGCGCGACCAGGGCACCGAAGACCATGCCGGCCGCGAGGGTGGTGCTCCACGGACCGAATCGGATCATGCCGCCAGTCTATGCAAGGCGCGGGCAGGGGATGGCGTCGGCGGTGTCGAGCAGTGACCATGGGCGGCCCTGGGCCAGGAGCGCATCACGATGCAGACATCCGACAAGCCACCTGTGCGCAGGACCCGTGCCGGGGTCTTTGGCCTGGCGGCGCTGGCGGTGGTGCTGGCCACCGCGTGTACGCCTGCAGGTCGTGACGACGCGACGGGCGCGACCGCCGCGAACGCCACGTCGGCCGCGCCGCCTGTGGACGCGCCGCCCGTGGGCGTATCGAACGTGGGCGCGCCGAACCTGGAAGCGCCGAACGTGGAAGCGTCCGCCGTGCCTGGCGCATCCCGCCCGTCCTCTGCAACGACCACGCCGGCGCCTGTCGAGACCTCGCCGGAGTCGGCACCCGGCACGCCATCCGACACCATTGGCGGCGATGGCTCGCCGATCCAGCTCGACGCATTGACCGCCGCCGACGTGTCGGGCGCCGCCCTGTCGGGGGAACTGGCCTGCAGCTTCACGGGTGGCGATGGCGCGCCGCTGCTGCAGGCGATGGGCATCGTGGCCTCGCGCGAGCCCGCGCAGGGCGTGGTCAAGGTGGCGGGGCATGTGGAGCCGGTGCGCACGCCGGGTGGCTTCGATGCCATGACCCGGGACCCGGTGTTCACCGGGCAGGGCAAGACGATCCGCATCGTGCAGACCGGCACCGCGCTCGGTGGCGGTGAATCGCCGGCGCGGCCGGCGACGCTGACCTACCAGCGCGCCGACGGCGCAAGCCGCACGTTCGCTGGCCGGTGGCAGTGCGGCCCTTGAAGCCGCACGACTGAGGCCATCGCGCCGGACCGCACCGGTTGGCGCCATCGTGGCTCGCTTGTACCGTCACACTGGCCGCCCGCGGCCCTGACAGGACTTCCATGCACTCTGGACCGGCACCGCTCCTGGCCCGCTGCGAGAACTGCGCCGCCGCCCTTGCCGGCGCGTACTGCCACGTGTGCGGGCAGCATGCGCACAGTCCGCTGAGGAATTTCCGCCACGCGATGGAGGATGTGTTCGAGTCCTTCTGGCACCTCGACGGGCGCATCTTCCGCACGCTGGCCGACCTGCTCGTGCCCGGCCGGGTTGCCTGCAATTACCTGGCCGGTCGACGGGTGCGATACATCGCGCCCTTGCGCCTGTTCGTGATCCTGAGCCTGCTGACGTTCTTCGTCGGCAAGTCGACGCTGCACATGACGGGCGGTGAGCCGCAGCCCGGACAGGGGCCTGGCATCGCGGTGCAGGAAGGCCCGATCGACTTCGCGCGCGGTGACCCGTTCTTCAGCGCGGCTGAAGACCCTGCGGCCGTCATGCGCATGCGTCGCGAGCAGATGGCCGAGGTGTCCTCGTCGGTGGAGGGCGGGCTGGGCAGGCTCATGCGGCCGGTGCTGGAGCAGGGCATGCGCCGTGAGCTGGACGCCGGCGCCCGTCGCCGGCTGGCGGCGCTGGGCATGGACGCGGCCTCGATCGCGGCCATGCTGGCCCGCGAACCACTGGCGGTCGTGCCCCCGAAGGACACCGCCGCACACGCACCGGCGGCCGGAACGCCGGCGGCTGGCTGGCAGGAGCGCTGGTTGACGACGCGCAGCGAGCGCCTGGCCAGCAATGTCGAGCGGATGACCCGCGACCCCGACGTGTTCATCGACATGTTCCTGGGCGCACTGCCCAGCGCGCTGTTCGTGCTGGTTCCGCTGTTCGCGATGTTCCTCAAGGTGATGTACCTGGGCTCCGGCCGTGGCTACCTGGAGCACCTGGTGGTCGCGCTCTACAGCCACGCGCTGTTGCTGATGGGCCTGCTGGCCATGTTCGTGATGGTGGGGCTGGGACACCTGCTGCCGGCGGTCGACCAGGTCGTGGGCCTGCTGGGGCTGTCGCTGGCCATGGCCGTGGCGCTGTATCTCCTGTGGACGCAGAAGCGCGTGTACGCGCAGCGCTGGCGGGTGACCCTGTTCAAGTACGTGGTGATCGGCGGCGGGTACTCGCTGCTGCTCTCGTTCGCCATCGTGTACGCGCTGCTGTCTGGACTGACGCGCTAGTCCGGCAAATGGGCGTGCCCAGGCAACGGCGGGCCTGCGTTGGACTGCAGGCCCGCCTGACCCCGCTTACGGCGTCACGCTGCCTTCGATCGAATCGTCGAGCGTCTTGCCGATCGCGGCGCCGATGACCATCTTGGTCGCGGAGACGAGCTCGCCGTGCTTGTTGTCCCAGTAGTAGCCGGACCGGGGTGCCACCTTGATCACGGTGATGCGCGGGTCGTCCTTGCCCCCGGTGAACCAGGTCTTGAGGATCGGGTTCCACAGGTCGTCGATGCGCTGCGGGTCGCGGCTGATGCTGGCGTGGCCGTCGAGCACCAGGAACCCGGAATGCTTCGACGACTGCAGGTACAGCCGGACCGCGGGATCGGCCTGGATCTCGGCGTTCTTGTGACTGTCGGATGCGCTGAGGAACCAGAGCGCACCGGCGCCGTCGGCCTCCTGGATCGCCATCGGGCGGGTGCCGCCGGTCTCGCTGTCGGGCAGCGGCGTCGTGCAGAAGAAGCAGGAGTCGGCGTCGTCCGACATCTCGCGGATGCGCGAAACGGCGTCGGCGGCGGCGAGGTCCTCCTTGTTGTGTTCGGGCTGGTTGCGGTTGATGGAATCCATGGCGGTCTCTCTGGCGTGGGTGGCGCGCCAGTGGATGCGCCGCGCGGTGAGCCGCGCGTGACCTCGTGGCCGCAGCGCGCCCGGCCGCGGTCCTGCAGCGAGGCGTGGCACGCGCGATGCGGCGCTCGGCTACGCTGCGCAGGTCATCCCCCCGGGAGTGCCCCCATGCCATCCGCCTCGACCGATCTCGACCGCTTCGTGCGCGACGCGTTGACCCATGGCCAGAGCCGGCAGTCCATCGCCGACGCACTGGCACAGGCGGGCTGGACGCACGGGCAGACCAGCGGTGTGCTCGACGGTTACGCCGACCTCGCGTTCCCGGTGCCGGTGCCGCGGCCACGGGCGTCGCTGTCGGCGCGCGAGGCATTCGCCTACCTGGTGCTCTTCGCCGCGCTGTATTTCAGCGCCTGGCACCTGGGCAGCCTGGCGTTCGACCTGGTCGACCGCGCCTGGCCCGACGTGGCGGTGGACGGCATCTTCCACGGCGGCTCCGACAGCGGCATCCGGTTCTCGATCGCCGCGCTGCTGATCGCGTTCCCGGTGTTCGCGTTCGTGGCGCGTCGCGTGGCGCGCGATGTGGCGCGGCACCCGATCCAGCGGCTGTCGCCCGTCCGGCGCTGGCTCACCTACCTCACGCTGTTCATCGCCACCACGGTGCTGGTGGGCGACATGACCACGCTGCTGTACCACGTGCTGGGCGGCGAGCTGACCGTGCGTTTCGCGCTGAAGGTGGGCGTGGTGGCGTTCATCGCCGGCGGCATCTTCGGTTGGTACCTGTGGGACCTCCGCCGCGAGGAGGGCGGCGCATGAGCGCGCGCCCGGTGGGCACGTGGTTGCTGGCGATCGCCGGCGTGGCGGTGCTGGCGACCGTGGTCGCGGCCATGGCGGTGATCGGTTCGCCGGCAGAGCAGCGGCGGCAGCGGTTCGACGAGCAGCGCGTGCGCGCGCTGGAAACCCTGGTCACGACGATCGGTGCCCACGACGCATCCAGGCGCCGATTGCCGGCGTCGCTGGCTGCGCTGCAGGCCTCGCCGCATGGCGGGGGGCTGGCGATCGTCGATCCCGAGAGCGGCGCGCCGTTCGGGTACCGCGTGACCGACGCGCGTCGCTACGAGCTCTGCGCGGTCTTCGCCACCGTGCAGCGCAACGCGCGCGGACGCGCGGCGTACCTGGGCACCGAGTGGGCGCATCCGGCGGGCCGGCATTGCTTCACACGGGAGACGGCCCGGGCGCGGCAGTGAGCGGGTCGCCGCGCGGCGGGGTCCGGCTGCCGTCGTCGACGCGCGTGTCGAGAGCTGCATCGGCGCCGGTGTGCAGGGCCGCGTCCAAGTCGTGTTCGGCGTCGTCGCGCACGGGGGCGCTGCTGGTAGCCACATCGCTCTGGCCGGACGCGTCTTCGGACGCGCTCAGCCCGCGACTCGACTGGCGCCGCTGCCAGGCCCGGAACGCAGCGTAGCCGATGCCACCCACGGTGATGATCCTCAGGACACCCATGTCATTTCTCCGCAATCAGGTGGAGGACAGGATCGAAACGGCACGGTGAATCACGCGTGACCTGTACGCGCCGGCGTGCACGCCGCGGGCGCATCGGCGCGGTTGCGAGGCGCGGCGATCGCCCGCGTCCATGCGCCTGAACGGAGCTGGAACCCAAGGCACGCGCTAGGGCACTCCCCAGCTGCGGGGCGCGAGGGCGGGGCGGGATCATGGGCGCTTCCAGGAGGACCCCACCATGACCGA